>CANJQY010000053.1 GCA_947476525.1 Oligoflexales bacterium | reverse complement strand
GATTTCAAATCCAATTCCGAAGACTCCCGAACTCAACCTCAAAATCTGAGATTCTATCTGCCATTAAAGATGCGGCGAGTGTCGTTTCACTCAAGATTTGTCTCGAAGCTATCGGCCTTACTGCATGATAGAAATGCTCTTTCATCGACTAAAGCACAGACATCTTTTCACTATTCCTCTCACCAACTTTGAAGTCTTGGGACGTTACCGGAACTATTGAGGGGCAGACGCACTGCAGCTCATACCAGAGAGAAATAAAATCGTCAAGGAAATCATAAACATTGATTATTGCTGCACTACAACTTTCAGCAAAATCTACCTACCAAGCGACTACGACGCCACCAGAAAGGTAATTTTGATGGTAAGAAAACGCTCCGATAAAGGATTCGTCTGGATCTACAGGAACGTCAACTCTTTTGAGAGTATTGGTCTCCTGAAAATATGCAACGGTATAGCCAACTTTGAAAGGGAATTTTGCTGTCGCCATCTTTGGCGACCATATTAAATCACTGCCGATGCGTTGGGAAGTAACAAGCGTTCGATTTTTATCTTGGGAAATTCCGATTCCGATCCCCATGGAAATATAGCCGCGAATTACAAAATTATAAAATGGCTCATACTCAGCGTCAAAATCGATAGTTCCTGAGGGCTTGAATTTTAGGTCAAATGGCAGGACTTCAGGAGGATTTCCAACTTCGGTCGAATAGAGTGGGAGTCGGCTACGGAGATTCCAAATGCCAAGTTTAGGAATAATATTAAAACTGAATTTAGGGTCCCATGGTTTGAAGTTAAATGAGTATCCGAATACATAGCGCTCAAATTTAATACTAGTTTTTGCACCGGTCTCTTTAACCACTCCTTCTGCTTTTGGCGTATAGTCTATATATGCTCGCAACCCTTTAAGCCGGCCGTAACGAAGCTCAGCCAAGAGTGAAAATATTTTTGTCTTGGCAATCATGCCAGTTTGCAGGTCCTTTTCAAGGGGGTGAGAGTACCTAAATCCAGCGATGCCAGCCAAAGGTTTTGTCGAAGGATCTTTTGCACTGGCAAACGAGATATTTTTGAAATATCCGCCTTTCCCGCGGCCTAGCTTGTTGTGTAAAAACAAACTCTCATTGGGTGTCTGCTTGACGCCTGTCGATGTAATGTTCCAAGCGGGACATTCTAATGATTTGTCGATGCTACCTTTGGCTATAACGATAGGTTGAAATATTTTCAATGGCTTTGACCAATGGAGGTGATAAACAAAAATCTCTGCGGGAGGCTTAATGGTTGAACCCACTTGGCAGGGGAATTCTATTTTCGAAGTTTTAGCTGCGTTAAAGTCAGGCGCTTTGACGATTCGTGCTAGAAACGGGGATTGATCAAATAATTCTGTCAACACTAATTGCAGGTTATGTGAGTCTAACTTTGGATTCTGCGGAAACGTAACAGTTGCGAGCTCGGTAGGAGTCACTCCATCTTGCATCTGAAATAGGAGTCGGAGTCGAATGGCCGGTAATTTTGCATCGATCTCTAACCTCCATTGACCTTGCTTTAATTTTGATCCCAAGGAATCTCCCAAGCAAGACGCTGTTTTAAATGGCATCCCATACCCGTTTGACTCAGAATTTCTAAACAGCTCACTGAGCGATTTACAAAAAGTTGCGGGGTCAAGTGTCTCGCCGAATTCATATACAACAGAATTTTCTCCATTGTAGGCGACTAAGAGTTCCTTGGCTTTGATGGCATTCCATTCAGAATTTTGTGCCCTGGCGTCGCCAGTCCAAATTGCAAATGATAGCAAAAAAATTAGATAGAGTCCTCTTTCAGAATAGATCCGTGGAGGACTAAAATGACAACTTTTTTTTGATGCCCACTCGAACATTATTCACCCTGATAGTTTTTCCTATATAATCCTACGTCCTAGCGCCGAATTCGGCCACGTTAAAGTGAAATAGTGCTACCGCATTCACTGCTCGAAGTAGGGGGGGGCTCAGTGCAGTTTAGTTTTTTGACCTCTCAATGATGATTTTTGTGCCTGGCTTAATATCGAGGGCATTGGAATCCCCGACAAAAACCGTTTTCAAAGTCCCAAGCTTCCCACTTTTTTTAAGGATGACGAGTAAGCCTATGCCTGTTTTTTCCGCGGCGCCAAGATATTTCTTTTTTTCCGAACCCTTGATTGCCAAAGCCTGAGCGCTGTTTGACGTTGCGGCTCCTTGCATCTGAGCCAGAAAAAAGCCGTCTTTGGATGCCAGTATCATCCCATCAAAGTCAATATTTTTCTGAATCCAAGCGGCGTAGTCTTGATTCGATGATCCGTTTGCGGAAAGTACTTTATGAGAATTGCCTGCTGCATCCTCAGAATAGAGCACCCAAACGGATGTCGTCACGTCTAGCGCATAGCTGGCCCCTAGGCAGTAGCGCATATTTTCTGCAGATGCAGCGCATCCTTCTGACGGCTTATTTGGGTTCAAACTAACTGCAAAATCGGCATTCTCGGCAGATACTTCATCCGCAAAAAATGCATCTTTAGTCAAGTTTGACTCGACTTTCACATATTGCTGTCCAGTTTTTTTCACCACCACATAAGTTGCCCGCTGAATTGAGTTGCTTGCAGACGTAAACAGCAGTTCATCAAACCAGGCAACCGGATCCGGAGCATTGACCGCGTCTGCGGCAAATACGGGATTTTGCGTTGGCAAAATAGAAACAAACAGGGCCAATAGAACGCTTTTTTTTGTAACCATTATTTTCACCAAAATCGAACTTGAGTTTTATTTTACATAGATCATTGTAACAAAGATAAAGAAAATTCTCTAGAACCACTGTGTAGTGCCGCACAGATGCGTAACAAGACATTCGGGAAATTGGTCGGCCATCATTGGCCTGTAGTACCGCAATAAGCAATTCAGAAGCATTGATCATTGCGGTACTACAGGTTAACTTTATTTTTAAACCTAGGACTCACTTCAGACGAGGCCCTCGCCGCCTTGATCGAAGAGCTGAAGAAACCGCAGTGAGGTTAGAATAGAGCGGCCGATCGTTTTAGATCTTAATATTTCGTGGAAACTGGCAGCATAATAAAGCAGTAGTACAGGCTGCGTCTGCCGCATTCCGGTGGAAAACCTAAGGCCCGTTTACTTCCAAATCTGCTCGTACTCGGTTTTTAGTGGGTCTAACCTAGATTTCGCCATGCGGCTTTCAAAACTATCTTTCGGGCCTTTATCGGCTATTTGTTGCCATAATTTTACGGCTTCGGGACGTTTGCCTCTTGCATATAAGGCTTCCGACCACGTCCACGCTCGTTCCAACCACGGCCCGTCCAGGGCCCACGTTTCCCGCGTCGTGTAGATTTTATCGATGGCTGCGACGCTGAGAATTTTTGCTTCAAAATCTAACCAGGATTGAAAACAAGTGGGATCTTTCACTTTGATATCTAACATTTTTCCTTCGCCAAAAGCTAGCGTTCGCCTCACGACCTCCGCCCGCGCCGTAGCCGGGGATTTTACATCGGAGTTGATACGGGACAAGAATGGGAAAATGACATTGCACGATGCCATTTCATCACCAACGGTCCACGCATCCTGCAAATTTAGAATCCACGGATATGCGGTGGCGACAGCCTTGGAAGCCAGCACTCGGCTGATGAAATCCATTTCGGCGTCGCTCGGCAGCTCATCCCATTCCCAGGAAATTAATGCTTTATTGGCTGCCGCCAGATCTTTTCTATACTTAGCCTCGGACTTGGTGGACGACATTTCAAACAAGAAGGTGGCTTGACGCAACATATCATAATCATTATTTAACTTTTTTCCGCGCACCTCAGGCCAAAATTCTGCGGCTAATTGTGATCGGCCCGTCTCGACGTAAGCAACCCAAAGATTTGCGGCGAGCTCGGGGGTGATCTTTTTGTAGAGTAGTCCTCTGCGCTGTTCAAAAAATTCGGTGGCATGCTCCCATTGCTCATTTTTGAAATATTCCATGATTTTCGATCCTTGCACGTCTTTGACCGGCTGCAGCATGGAATCGAGAAAATGGCTGGTCGGATACTTACTTGAAAATTCTTGGATCTTTGAAACCATAAGGTCCGATTTTTCTCTGTCGCTATAGCTACCCGCGTCACACGCCCACACTAGTTCCATTAATTTTTCAGGGATGCCTTTTTCTTTCTTCACCGTTTCAATATATTCACGGGCATGCTTGACGTTATTGCCAATATAGGACGGCATTTCCATACAGGTTCCACGAACTTCCGCTATATTTGCAGCCTCTGATTTTGGAAATTCCGACTGAACACGAAAATAGGCCAGGCGCGATTTCTCAAGGAGTTCCTTTCTTTCACTGGGATTAGCCGTTTGGGCCCTAATTAGTAATGCATCTCCAATTCGCAGCAGGCCCCAGGATAGAGTCTTATTGTTAGCGAGCCAGTCGTCACCTTGCGTCTGAAAGGCGAAGTCGGTGGCAACCCTGAAAATATTTTCAGCCTCCTTAGCACGACCCAACCAAAAAAAGCTTTCACCCCGCAGAAGTTCTTGGGCCGGTGAGTACGTTTTTCTTTCGCGATCAATAGCACCAGCCATTGAATACATATCTTCTGCAAGTTCGTAATTGTTCAGATCATAGTAGATATCGCCGACTCGGTTAAACATTCTTGTGGCCTGCAGTGGGTCTGGGTCTTGCCTAATCCCGGTGTCGAGTTCTTGAATCGCGCTGAGCAAGTCTTGGTTGCGGATGTAGCACTCCGCCATCAGGCGCCGGAAGTCTGACCTGTGCGTGTTCTTGCCTTGTTTTAGCAATGCTGTTAGCCCACTCTCGACGGCACCAAAAACACTGGGAATTCGGTCAAATTGGTAGTACATGACCGCCAAATTATAGAGGGCCCAAGGTGCGTTCTTATCTATTCTTTCGTCAGGAACGTCTCTTCTCAAAATAAAGGCCGCCGCAAAAAAATAGGCCGCCCGCTTCAGGTAAGACTGAAGTTCGATTCGGTTTGGATCTTCACCTTTATTTCGATAATTTTTTTTGTAAATTGCCAATGCATTTACAGCCATAAAATATTCCAGAATTTTGCTCGTCGCCAAGTCGCCTTTAAAAAATCGTCGTGCGTTGAGCCACAAGTCGTAGGCCTCCTGGTAATTTCCCCGCAAAAAAGCCACGCGACCATCGTTCATCGTTTCGACCGCTCGACCTTGTCCTGTTTGTCGGAAAACCATCGCGTTCAAATCAATATCCTCGATGTCGAGATCAAACTTGGCAGGCGGCAACTTAAATGGATATTTCCAAACAAATTCTTTGGAAATTTGGCGCTCGGCTGGTTTTTGATTAAAATCAGCAATAAACACGTAACGGTCGAGGATCTCTTTGAATGTCGATTTATTTAAATCGATTGCTTTTTCTTCGAGGATTTTCTTTTCTGATTTTTTTGTGTTGCGAGATGCCGAAACTTTCTTTTCGTTCCCCTTTGTCGCCGCCGATGTCGGTTGCGCTAGCACCAGTGAAATTGCGAGAAGGCTAGGAATTAACCGCATCATGGGGCTCACTGTCCTTCTATGGACTGATCGTCCTGAGCATAATTGATATGAATTTCAATCCGGCGATTCATGCTACGTCCCGCCTCCGAAGTATTTTGGGCCACGGGACGAAGGTCTGCATATCCAGCGATAGCGATTTTGGTGGATGGATATCCGGCTGTTTTAATCATATATTTGGCCACAGAAGCGGCGCGCAGTGCAGATATTTCCCAGTTTGAATACTGACCAGTTGATGGCACGTTATCGGTGTGACCTTCAATCACGATGGGTCGGCCAAGCTCCATTAGTATTTGAGACACTTGCTCCATTTCCTTTAACGCCTCACGACGCATTTGGTATTCGCCCGACTCAAAAAAGTGCCGCGCAGCCATTTGCAATTTAAATCCACTCGCAGTTTTTTCAATGCTAACAATTCTCTCTAGTCCCTTGTCTCCTTTTTCGGGATTCTTGTTTGGACCGTAAAGTCTTTCTTCCACGAGAAGGCGTGTACGATTCATTTCCGCTTCAATGACTTTTGCACGGTGTGCCCCGCTAGGGAATTTCTGAATCAATGGCTCGCGAAGCTGATCGCCTTTGAAATTCTCGAAAATTCCCACTCCTTGTTGAGTCGGAGTAACTTTTCGGTCAATGGGAATTTCTGGTAGCGGCATATTGAGTGCGTCGGAAATTGACTCAACCACCAATTTGTTCACTTCTGTTGGCGTGGGGCTGGATTGTTTTAGTGCATAAAGTACTACGAACAACGCGAACAGCATAGTTACCATGTCGGCATAAGGAATAATCCACCGTTCGTGGTTTTCAAATTCCGGACATTTCGCTTTTATTGACATACGCCCCCAAAGTGCTTTTAGAGTCTATCCTGCACCAGTAAACTAATGCTTTTCGTCGCCGTGGCCATGCACGAAAATGGCCAATTTTTGCTCGATCACCTTTGGGTTCAAGCCGGTTAGAATGCCTTCAACACCAATGATGACCATCGCGCGAGCATGGCCGTCGATGACTGCTTTTCGTTTTAATTTTTTTCCAATAGGAATTCCAACGATGTTCGCTGCGCCCACTCCGTACAAGGTTGCCACGAAGGCAACGGCAATTCCCGGACCAATCATTTCTGGTTTATCAAGAACCGACATTACGTGCTGCAGACCCAGTACGGCCCCCATAATTCCAATCGTCGGAGCAAGAGCTCCAAAGTCCTCCCAAAATTTTACGGCGACCTCGGCATCTTCGAAAACAATGTGAGCAGCTGTTTCTAGGGTGTCCCTAATGATTTCTGGAGCTGTGCCGTCGACCGCAAGTCCAATGGCCATTTGCAAGGGTTGATAGGAAAGTCCCTCGCGCTTTTTTTCGAGTGCGAGGATGGATTCCTTGCGCGCGACGGTTGCGCAGTCTAAAATTTCTGCCATGATCACGGCGGGGTTTGCTGCTGGATTTTTAAGGAAGATACTAAGGGCTTTGAAAGAAGAAATCACATCCGGCAATGGATAAGCCACCATCAAGGCACCGAATGTGCCTCCGAACACGATCATTACCGCCGTCACCGCCCACAATTGGGACATGTGACCGCCCTCCATGAGCATGCCTGTGATGATACAGCCGAAAGCTGTGATGGGACCGACTATACTTGTGATATCCATAAATTCTCCTGGCGTCGTAAACGCAAAAAATTCGTCTCAAGTCGATTTTTTATGAAGCACTGGCCCGTAACGTTGCAGGTTCACGGTGTGATGAAAGCTTGCTGTTTGACATGTCCTCCAACACACACTCTTCGTTGAGATGCGTCGCAGCAGCGCGAAGGCAACGGGCTTTAAATTTTTCTGCTAACATTGCAATTTCGTCTAACGTCTCACAAACGATCAGCATGTCGCCATTGACGAAGCGCAAAAGAGTGTCAGGTGTTGCCTCGATATATTTTAAGTTGGCAAGCGTTACCAAGACCCGCGATTTATCAAGTTTGGTTAGGAAGATCATATTGTTCATCGCCTCTTCAATTGGGTGCTTTAAGGGCACGTTTTAACTAGATATTTTGTGCCGGTTCGAAATTGCCCACGGTTCATTTTGGGTGTGTCATGCAGGCTTCAATCCAAGGTGCCAGCCTGTTATTTTTAGTCTGGTAGCAACGCAAATTTCAGCAAAATACGCACAAATCAAAATAGGTATAGAAATGCTCTGCCTATACAATTATGGTACGCCTGCTATCCCTTGCATGTCAATCTTGGGGGCGGCGTAACTCTCTGATTACTCAGGGGGTTTTCGGTAACAGGCTGACTTTTTGGAGTTTTTTCATGGATTTTCATGACCTCTCAAGTGCTAGTAGGAACCTCAAGGCAAAATTCGTTCGCGTTCGGGGGTTTCTTTGACCTCGATCATAAGGCGGAACGTCTAAAGGATATTGACGCGCAGATTGAGGGCATGGCCGATTTCTGGACAAATCCCAAGCTGTCGACGCCAATTTTAAAAGAAAAAAAGGCCTTGGAAATGGCCATTTCGCGGGTTGAGAAGCTTCAAACCCTTGAAGGCGACATCGAAGCGGCGATGGAACTCGCTCAAAGTGGCGATACAGATTATCTGGACGAAGCTAATAGTCTTTACATTGAGCTGAATAAGGAGATTCAAGCGTTAGAAGTCCAAAGCCTTCTCAGTGGCGAAACAGACATGAATAGTGCCATTCTTACGATCAATGCTGGCGCGGGCGGGACTGAGTCCTGCGACTGGGCGAGCATGCTCTACCGAATGTACCTCCGGTTTGCTGAGCGTAAAGGCTGGCAGGCTGATGTCCACGATGTTCTATCTGGTGAAGAAGCTGGCATCAAAAACGCCACCATCGAAATCACTGGTGACTTCGCCTACGGATTGCTGAAGGCCGAAAACGGCGTTCACCGCCTGGTTCGCATTAGCCCGTTTGACAGCAACGCACGTCGACACACGAGCTTCGCCTCAATCTTTGTTTCACCTGTGATCGACGATACGATTGAAATTGACATCAATCCATCAGACCTCCGAATTGATACCTACCGGGCTCAAGGGGCTGGTGGACAGCACGTTAACAAAACTGACTCTGCGGTACGTATTACACACATTCCCACAGGCCTCGTAGCCGCCTCGCAAACCCAACGCTCACAAATCCAAAATAGAGAAAATGCAATGAAACTCTTGCGCTCGGCCATGTACGAACGAGAAATGGACAAGAGAAGAGCTGCCCAGCAGGCTTTGGAGGAAACCAAATCCGATATCTCCTTCGGCCACCAAATTCGCAGCTACGTTCTGCATCCGTATAAACTCATTAAGGATCACCGTACCGACTATGAGTCACACAGCCCAGACGACGTACTGGACGGATCATTGGATGAATTTATCAATGAATTCCTGGCCCATTCCAAAGAAACAGGAAAAAAAACGTAACCGCGTTTACAACGTTTACTTAAGCACTATTAAAAACTCATTGCCCCAAATTTTTGACAGCAGTTCACAACCTAACGTACACTAATAGGTGAGGCACTGTGCGAATTATTGCGTGCCGATTAAGGAGCTTGACCATGAATGCTAAAGAAATTATTTCGACAGTCAAAGCGGGTGGATTCGATAAACAATATGCAGAGTTGCATTGGAAGGGTTCGTTCGAAGATTATCTCAACATGGTACTTGAGCATCCTGCCATTTCGCGCACGGCTTTTCAGCGCATGTACGACATGATTACTGGTTACGGATACCGACAATTTAAAGAACACCGCAAAGAAATCACCCACTGGAATTTCTTTGACGATCCCATTGATGGCGGCAAAGAAGCCATTTTTGGTCTCGATGTGCACCTTATGAAACTCGTCAATACGTTTAAGGCTGCGGCAGCTGGATTCGGGCCTGAAAAACGTGTGATTTTGTTGCACGGCCCAGTCGGGTCCTCCAAATCAACCATTGCACGTCTTCTCAAAAAGGGACTCGAAGTTTATTCAAAAACTCCAGAAGGCCGGATGTACACATATTCATGGACCAACTTGAATAAGGTTTTGAAAATGGACGACACAATGCGCTCACCGATGAATCAAGAGCCTTTGTATCTTATTCCACCAGAGCGGCGTGAATCGGTGTTAGCCCTAATTAATAAGGGGCGAGACCGCGCCACCGAAATTCGCATGGAAGGTGACCTCTCGCCAGCATGCCGCTACATCTACCTAGAACTTATGAAACACTACAACGGCGACTGGGAAAAAGTGATTAGCAATCACACCATGATTCATCGTTTAGTTCTAAGTGAACGTGACCGCATTGGGATCGGCACCTTCCAACCTAAAGATGAGAAAAACCAAGACTCCACAGAACTTACTGGCGACATCAACTACCGAAAAATTGCCGAATATGGTTCTGATTCTGATCCTAGGGCCTTCAATTTTGACGGTGAATTTTGTATTGCCAACCGCGGCATGATTGAATTCATTGAAGTACTTAAACTGGACGTCGCCTTCCTCTATGATCTGCTGACTGCCAGTCAAGAGCACAAGGTCAAGCCAAAGAAATTCGCACAGTGCGACATTGACGAAGTTATCATTGGGCACACAAACGAGCCGGAATTCAAAAAGCTCCAAAATAATGAATTCATGGAAGCATTGCGTGACAGAACCGTGAAAATTGACGTTCCTTACATCACTAAATTAAGTGAAGAAGTCAAAATTTATGAAAAAACGTTTAACCCTGCAACGGTTCCCAATATTCATATTGCACCGCACACCATCGAAATGGCGGCGATGTGGGCGGTACTAACTAGACTAGAAGATCCTAAAAAAGCAAACCTCACCGTCATGCAAAAACTCAAACTTTACAATGGCAAAACAACCCAAGAATTTACGGAAGACAACGTCAAAGAGCTTCGCAAAGAAGCCGTCCGAGAAGGTTTAGACGGGATCTCTCCACGCTATATTCAAGACAAGATCTCCTCTGGATTAGTCCTCGACAAGGGCAAAGGATGTATCAACCCGTTCATCGTCCTAAATGAAATGGAGTCTGGATTAAAAGGGCACTCATTGATCAACAACGAGGAGTTGCGTAAGCGTTACCGCGAGCTTTTAAGCGAAGTGAAGCGAGAATACGAAGATATCGTGAAGCACGAAGTTCAAAGGGCCATCTCTGCGGATGAACACGCTATCGACAAACTTTGCGGCAACTATATTGACAATATTAAGGCGTATATTCAGCGGGAAAAAGTCCGGAATCCATATACCTCTCAGCCCGAGGAACCAAACGAGCGCCTTATGAGGTCAATTGAAGATAAAATAGACATCTCCGAAAATCTCAAAGATGATTTCCGCCGGAGAATCATGAATTACATTGGCGCCATGGCCATCGAAGGCAAAACGTTTGAATTCCGAAGCAATGAGCGCCTGCACAAAGCTCTAGAGCTCAAGGTATTCGAAGATCAAAAAGACACGATCAAACTAACCGTTCACGTTTCGAAGGTTGTAGACAAAGAGGCTCAAGGTAAAATCGATATTGTCAAAGAACGCCTTATCAAAAATTATGGCTACTGCGAAATTTGCGCGAGTGACGCTCTGGAGTTTGTAGCCGGAATTTTTGCACGCGGCGACATCTTAAAAGACAAGGATCGCAACTAAAGAAAGATACATGCTATGCCTAACAACATGGAGTCGGACCTCAATCGATTCCGAAAAATAGTCCGCGGTAAAATAAAGCAAGAATTGCGGCGTTTCGTTGCCAATGGCGAACTTATTGGGCGACAAGGCAAGAAGTCAATCAGCATCCCCCTTCCACGCATTGATCTGCCTAGGTTTCAATTCGGCAGTGGCGAGGGCAGTGGTGTCGGCCAAGGTCAAGGTGAAGTGGGCGATGATGTAGGCCAAGGCAAACCTCAACCAGGCAGTGGAGAAGCCGGTGAAGGTGAGGGGCAGCACGCGCTTGAAGTCGACGTCTCCTTAGAGGAGCTTGCCTCTTTGCTTAGTGAAGAACTTGAATTACCCAACATCCAAAACAAAGGCAAAAAGAGCATCGAGAGCAGTCAAAATAAGTACACAGGAATCGTCCGTCAAGGCCCAGAGGCGCTACGCCATTTTAAAAGAACCTACCGAGAAGCCCTCAAACGTACGATTGCAATAGGCGGCTATGATCCTGACAACCCGATCATCATCCCAATTAAAGAAGACAAACGTTACCGTAGCTTCAACGTCACAAATAAACCCATCGCAAATGCAGTGATCATCTACATGATGGACGTTTCTGGGTCAATGGGTGATGAGCAAAAAGAAATCGTTCGACTTACAAGTTTTTGGCTTGATACATGGCTTCAAAGTCAATATGAAGGCATGGAGCGCCGCTACATTATTCACGATGCCACGGCCCGCGAAGTAGATCAAAACACCTTCTACCGCACCCGCGAATCCGGCGGGACACTCATTAGCTCTGCCTATCGCCTCGCCCTCAAAATGATCGAAGATAGCTACCCAGTCGAAGAATGGAATATATATTTATTTCATTTTTCTGACGGTGATAATTGGTCCGGAAACGATACCAATGATTGCATGAAAATGCTCGAGTCACAAATCATGACGAAGGCCAATTTATTTTGCTATGGACAGGTAGAAAGCCGGTACGGGTCAGGCCAATTTTTAAAAGATCTTGAGAAGCATTTTGGGAGTGACAACGATAAATTAACTTTAGCGCAAATTAAGGATCGGGATTCAATTATGGACGCGCTCAAGACTTTTTTGGGTAGGGGGAAATAAAATGTACATTAAAACCTCTTTACCTCCAGACCTCCGAGAAGTAGTCGAAAAGTTAGAAGCCGCCGCACGAAAAGCAGGGTTAGACTTCTTTCCCACCGTTTTCGAATTAATTGACTACAACCAACTTGCTGAAGTCGCCTCCTACGGCGGATTTCCTACGCGCTTCCCCCACTGGAAATTTGGGATGGAGTACGACAAAATTTCGAAAAGCTATGAATACGGTCTCAGCATAATATATGAAATGGTCATCAATAATAATCCATGCTACGCGTATTTGTTACGAGCCAACAGTATGGTCTACCAAAAGACAGTCATTGCACACGTCTTAGGCCACTGCGATTTCTTCAAAAACAACTACTATTTCTCCCACACAAATCGCAAGATGCTTGACCAAATGGCCAATCACGCATCGTTCGTGCGACGTGCGATCAACGAAATTGGCCAAGACACCGTTGAGACATTTCTGGACGTCGTTTTGAGCATCGAAAATCTGATCGACATCTCCGCTCCATATCGTGCGGCAGTGGCCAAAATTGACAAAGATGGTCTAGGCCATGATGCCACTGTTCAGGTCCCCAAAATCGAAACAAAAGCCTACCTGGACTCGTACATCAATCCGAAAGCATTTATCGCGGAACAAAAAGATCGAATGGAAAAGGATCAGAAAAAGGCAAAAAATTTTCCTGAGACGCCTCAGCGAGATGTTTTGAAATTTTTGATCGATCACGCACCGCTTGCTGCCTGGCAAACTAAAATTATTGAGATCATTCGCGATGAATCTTATTACTTCGCACCTCAAGGCCAGACCAAGATCCTAAACGAGGGTTGGGCCACTTACTGGCACTCCATGATGATGGAAGAGCTTTGCCCACTTCACGAAAGTGAAATCGTTGACTACTGCGAGCACTACTCAAAAGTGGTGGCCACCGCACCGGGTGGATTCAATCCATACAAAATTGGCGTGGAATTGCTCCGGCACGTTGAACGTCGATGGGACCGGGGTCAATTCGGGTTAGAATATTTGAAGTGTGACGACTATAAAAAAAGGGCAGAGTGGGATACAAAAGCTGGCTTAGGGCGCAAAAAATTATTTGAAGTGCGCACCGTTCACAATGACATCACTTTTATTGACGAGTTTTTGGACGAAGACTTTTGCCATGAACACAAAATGTTCCTATATGATTACGACAAAAAAACCGGTAAGCAGGTCATTTCTAGCCGTGATTTTAGTGCCATCAAGCAACAGCTACTCCAGCAGCTCATAAATTTTGGTCAGCCAATTATTTATGTGATCGATGGAAACTATAAAAATAGGGGCGAATTACTCCTATTTCATGAACATAACGGTGTAGACCTAAAGCAAGATTTCACGATGGAAACCCTTAAAAAAATCCATACGATTTGGAGCCGACCGGTTTACTTAGAAACCGTGATCGAAGACGTCAAACGAATTGTGTCATTCGACGGAAGGAATCACGATGTTCAAAAGTCTTAGCCACATATTCGCTGGTTGCTTGATCGTTTCTGGTAGTCTATGTGGCACCCAAGCTACTTTTGCCGCTCAGAATGGGGCGACTGGATCGTCTACTCGCCTACCCATTATGTATTACGCAGGCGTAATTCCAGTGCAATGGGACAAAGAGGAAGTTTGGCAAGATTTGAGCCGGGTCAAAAAAACCATCAATAGAGATCTATCGAACGCCGTTAAGAGCAGTAAGCGTTTTTCTATGCTAAGTGATGAATTGGTCAAATCACTTTGGAAAACTGTTGCTGGTCGCAAAGAATTGATCGCAGATTACGAGCTTAGTGCCTTCATAAATATGGACATTTCTGCGCGGGGAGACATGGTCATTCTTACAACTAGGCTGTTGTCTCCTACACTTGAGACTAGGCTCCAAGAGAGTGACGTTATCCCAAGAAGTTGGATGCTTCAAAGTGACCACGATCAGATTTCGTCTCGCCTCGTAGATCTTGTGCAACGCATGATTAACCGCTTGCCACTTGACGCCCATGTGACTAGCGTAAACGGTGTCTACACAACCGTTTCAGCGGGCACCGATCAAAATGTTAAAATCGGCGGCAAGTACGATGTCGTAGCAGCAAATATCGAAAAAATTCATCCTGCCAATGGAAGTTGGCTCTCTTTTACCACTATGAAAACTGGATCCATCGAGATCATTGAGGTTAAACCTCTGAGTTCAATCGGCAAGATTACGTCACTCACGTTTGAGAATGCCGTTAAGCCAGGTGACGGAATTCGGATCGAAGAAATCTCTGGCAGAGGCCGATTTGCTCGCGGCGAAGAGCCCGTGATGTTAGACTCCGCAAACAAGCTTGACAGCGCAGATATCGGACCAGCTCCCTCCATCGTTCAGCCTGCCGCCCCTTCGCCTGCATCAAAACCCGTTGCTGCAACTCCTGCGGCTGCAACTCCGGTGGCTTCAGATGCTCCTGCGGCTGCAACTCCGGTGGCTTCAGATGCTCCGGCGGCTCCGCCAACTACACCTGTGTCAGAAGCTTCTGGGGAGGCACCCCCCACAGATGATTTTACCGCCATATTGCTGCCAAAGGGCAGTGAAATGAGAGCTTGGTTAGGTCTAAAAATGTGGTCTATTTCTGTAAGCGCCTCAGCTGCGGCTAAATTGCCAACATGGATTTTCAACTCCGTGGGGGCAGACGTTTACCGCAATTATTCAGAAACCCTCGACTACAACTACGGACTAGATTTGGGCTACGGAAAAACGGGCAAGGGTAGCTTCATCGGCTATGATTTCCATAGTGGAGCTAGATGGCACATGCATTTAAAAGATATTTTGCCAGGGACAGACGACGTCTACGTCGGGTTGCTGGCCTCGATGGCAAGTGTCGGGATTACGGGTGAAACTGCGGGCGGTTACGATTTGACGTTAATGCGTTTGACGATTGGGGCCCATGGATGGGCGAAGCCTGGCTTTATCGGTGACAAAATTGAGTGGACTGGTGAAATATTCTATCCATTGTACTATTCTGGGCAATTCAAGGTTAAGGGTATACGCCGAGTGATTCAATCAGGATCAACCATGGCCTTCCGTCTTGGTGGATATCTAGGTGCAAGGCCCACTACCGGCTGGCAATTCGGTGGTGCGTTTGATTACGAGAGTAGTAGTTGGGAGCTTGCAAAAAAGAAGTCAGCAGAATATGGATCAATTGGCCTACTTGCGCTGGCCCGTCGGAATCTATAGTAAATAGCTGGCGCGAAAGCGGCAGTGATTACTTAGCTGAGGTTATCGTCTGGAAAAATTCGCTCAATTCTTCCATTATCGCTAACCGCCAAACAAGACGGTTGATCCCAGCTATTTACACTCAAAAGGCGCTTACCATTCCCCAATTGTTCATCGTAGGGATGGTGAAAATGCCCGATTATTATTGTGGAAGCCAAGCTTTCATTTAATTTATTTGAGGCGGATTCAATTATTTTCCCGTGATTAAGGGTTCGGTACCGATCTTTTTTTCGCGAAGTCCTGGCAAACCAAAGTGTCAGGAGATCCAGCAATTTTTGCGGAAAAATAACTGCCAACACACTTACAAAGTGACTGCGAATAAATCGCCTGTAGAGATCGTACCAAGGATCAAAGCGCAGGAGATCTCCATGCGAGATGAGGATTTTTTCGCCGTTTCGCCCATTCCACACCTTGCCTTCGCTTGGTACCACCTCGAATTTATGGTGGCGAGACAACGCCTCTAATCCAAATTCGTGATTACCGCTGACAAACCACACCACGGCTCCGGAGTCGACCAATTTGTCGAGGCCCCGTAATAGTCGACCATATTTCCCGCGAAAATATCCGCCCCAACCAAAAAAGAAATCAAAGATGTCTCCGTTCAGAACTAATGATCCAGCACTAACTCGCGAGGCCTCGTCGACCAATTGGCAAAGTTGTAAATAGCGCTCGTCGTCTTCTGTTTTAATATGAACATCACTAACGACGACGAGAGCAGGATTTTGCGGCAATTTAAAATTCTTCACTGTTAAGTTCACTGTTAAGGACACCCATCTTTGAATTAATTTTCGTATATGCCAGATCAACCCTAACTGTAACTCTTTAACATACTATCGGAAAGCAGTGTTTTTTAGCAGAAAGTCACGCGGATCGCCTAATATTTCTCGCCATTTCGCCGATGAAACAGGAATGAAAAGTCTAACTTTTGATTTCTGCAAGGTTTTCCACCGCGCCTTTAGCCCGATGAGTATCGTCACGCTATCACTCGGACTAATTAGCACTGCGGGAATAGCGGAAACAACCAATAAGCGCATGATTCTGCCCGGAACTCGGGCTCAAGCGGTTGCGGGCGCCTACACGGCCATTGCCGATGATGCCTCGGCCGGCTGGTATAATCCGGCCGGCTTGGCCTTTCTTAACGGCCCTAGTGCGAGCCTTACAGCAAATAATTATTCTCGTTCTAAGAGAAATGTATCAGGCACCACCACCGATTCTATTCTGGCCGAAAATTCTGCGTCTTTGTATCCAGGATTCGCTGGGGCGGTTGCCACACTAGGACCAGCTGTGATCGGCTGGTCCTATTTTACTCTTGAAAAGCAAAACACAGATGAATCACAGATCATAGATGTTGAGTCGGACACCTCTGTGCAACCATTTCGCTACTACCGTAGCAATTTGACCACTGGCAATTTGATTCACATCGGGGCCAGCGTCGCCTTGCCTCTCGGCCCTCACCTAAGTATTGGAGTCAGCGAATTTTACTACCGCAGAGAAAAGCAGACCGCTCTCAAGGAGCGTTCATTATTCAGCAGCGGCTTCTTTTACGATAGCTTTCTTAGGCAGAGCACCAAGAACGAAGGCACTCAAACTGTACCTGGACTGATGCTGCGTGTAGCTTCGTTTAGCTTAGGACTCTCTGGGAAAATTCCTCGCGCCCTTACTGATAAAACAGAAATCGAGACCACATCCGTTATTTACACTGGCTCCACCCCTGAACTTGGGAGCCAAGCGGCCTCCAGTCACCGCGAGGACGAATTAATTGTTCGCACCTGGAGTCTTGGACTCGCGTGGAATCCGGCACCGTGGTTTATTCTCAGCGCTGATGCAGACTATTATCCTGCGACGGCTTCGCCGTGGCTGCAAGCTGGAGGTTTCGATACAAAAACCGTGTTGGACGGAAGTGTGGGAGCCGAAGTGCACGTGGATTTTCTATTACTCGGTGGCGGAGCCTTTACTAACAGCTCCTTAGTCCGAACTCCGACCGCATCGCTGACTACGGTTGACCCCGCAAAGATCGACTATGTGGGCTACACGGCAAGCGTGGGACTTGCTGGCAAACAATCAGAAACACGAATCATTCTGATTCGCCAACAGGGCAAAGGGAGATCTCAGGTGATACAAAGTTCGTTATCCCTACACAACGTTTCGGACACCAAAGAAACTGTGAGTCTGTCCAGTCGCTTTCAGTTTTGAGCCCTCTGGTTATGCATATCTTGTAAAGACGCGATAATATAGCTTTCAATTTTCAGCCACACCTCGGGGTTCAGGCCAAGGGAGATATGGCCGTTTAAGCTCGGAGCGGAATCTTGATAAATTCTGATATTTTCAGCCTCATTAATCTCGGTGGAATGCAAAAAGTTAAGCGAGTCAAGCTGCCAAATATTAACCCACCTCGACACATTGGCCCGAATTATTTGGCGTTGTGCCGCGGTGATATCCGAAGGACTAGTCGTACAGCCTTGAGAATTGGCAGGAGGTGGCTTAGTCACATCCCAGTTAATAATTTTCTCAAGAACTGCGATATTACAAGTCACAGCACTAATCGGATCCATTGTTATGAGTATTGGTATGGGCTGTTCAATTTTCACCAACGGAGCTCGCATCGCCATCCAGCCTCCAAAAGAATGCCCGATGATAATAATCGGCGAATTCTGCGCCGCGGATCTTTTACTGACGAGGTCAATGGTCCGGTCACGGTCCACGTCTACTATTCGACTCAACTCCTCTGAGTGCACGACCCGCGCCTTCAAAATATCTTGGGTGAGGCACGACGCGTAAAATTCCAAATTGGGAAACTGCTGGGTTTTGAGGCGTTCAAACATGGGCTTAAATTTTTGAAATGCGTTCATGGCTAGCGGATTTGAGGCCTCAGATGACGAATGCGAAGTGCAGCTATTCCAGCCGCCGGCGAGCCATATGATCGGCGGGCCAAGAGGACGGTCGGGATTTGTTGCGTTTGGATTTTTATTACTCGAGGTATCCGACGACGATCCTCGCATATGTCTAACGACCACCGGCTCGTTCGGCGGGCTAACAGGAAGACAACTTGCTAGGGTCGCGAAATTTACGGCCAAAAATATCCAATTAAATCGCATGCCACCTCCTAATTTTCAGGCGAGACAATTCATTCCGACAAGTCACTCAGATAATTATTCTATTAACTAGTATAGCTTAGCACGTTCTGCCGCTACAACTGGAGATTCTAAATAATCGTCGTAAGACATAAGCTTATCCAACACACCTTTGGGAGTAATCTCGATGATTCTCGTCGCGATAGAGTTAACAAATTCTCTATCTTGGGACGTGAACAGCATCGTTCCTGGGTAGTTAATCAAACCGTTATTGGCTGCCGTGATCGACTCTAGGTCCAAGTGATTCGTAGGCTCGTCCAGAATTAACACGTTTGGCCGAGACATCATCATGCGTGCCAACATCATCCTGACTTTTTCTCCACCGGATAGGACGTTGGATTTTTTGGTCGCTTCCTCACCACTGAACAACATCCGTCCGAGAAACCCGCGAACATATTCTTCGTCCCGTTCACTGTCTTTTGTCACGAATTGTCGGAGCCAATCAAGAAGTGAAAGTGGCTCTTGAAACCACTCAGAGTTTTCTTTTGGAAAATAGGCCCTGTTGGTCGTTATGCCCCATCGGAATTCCCCAGATTTGGCAGGCACATCACCCATTAAAATTTGAAACAGCAGAGTGGCGCAAGCGCCATCTTTACCGACAAATGCGATTTTTTCGCCCCGATTAATGGTTAAATCTAGATGGCTAAACAAGACGCGACCATCGATTTCACCGGACAGCCCCTTGCAAATCATCAGATCTTTTCCTGCCTCACGCTCCTCGACAAAGTGTATGTGCGGATAACGGCGAGTGGATGGCTTGATGTCGTCGACTGTTAATTTATCTAGCTGTTTTTTTCGCGATGTGGCCTGCTTCGACTTAGACGCATTGGCGGAGAAGCGCTCGATAAATGATTTGAGCTCTTTAATTCTGTCTTCAGATTTTTTGTTTTG
>CANJQY010000052.1 GCA_947476525.1 Oligoflexales bacterium | reverse complement strand
TCTGCTCCCTCAAAACACACTAAGGAGATTGTTATGAAAAAATTTAATGCAAGTCTGATCCGAGATGTGTCACAAACTCAATGCTGCGAGATCTCCAAAAATCTAGGGGCCCTAGCGGTCGGGGCACTCACAATAGCGATGTTGGTAACGACAGCTACCACCGCTTTCGCAAGTCATCGAAACAGTCGATCAAGGGAAATTCATCACATCACTGAGGCCAGCCTCATTCTGGCAGGAACGGGATGCTCCACTGATGACGACAGCCTCAGTGCGATCGACACTCAAGAGGGTACGGTCATCGCCATCGGATTTTCGAGAATGGAGTCCAGGGGCAGCGGCCGGAAAAGCTGTGTGCTACGAGCACCCATTACAATCCCCGCTGGCTACAGGGTCGTTGTTAGCGGTGGCGAGGCCGACGGCTACGCAGAACTTGATGGTGGTGATTCTCTAGGGGTGGCCTCAACCCTCTCCGTCCTAGGAAGCTTCAGCCCTGTTGAGACTAAACAATTTTACGGACCAGACGGTGTTACCTTTGGGCCAAGTGGCTCGGGCACAGTGTTTCAATCACCTCACCGCATTTCAAGTCAATGCATGACAGAGTCTACTGAAGGATTCCTTGGGTTAAACATTGTATCTTCGATGTCAAGTCCAAGCCGAGCAGGTCAAGTAACCATTTTGGATGTTGCGATTGGAGTACGGATTATTCCATGTCACTAAGGCCAAGCAAAAAACAGACTAAGCTGCAGAGCGCACAAGCACAACGCGCTCTGCAGCAGCTGCTTTTGCAATCTTTGACGCAATCACGCTTACGCCACCCTAGTTATTCATTAAGATCCCTAGCTCAAAAAATTGGTTGTAGTCCTGCAGCGGTGTCTGAAATTCTTAGCAACAAGCGTAGAGTTTCTAAAAAAATCGCCGCAAGAATCATAGAACGTCTTGGCATCGAGCCAGCAGCAAAACAAACCTTGTTGAGCCTATTTTTGACGGCCCCCCGAGAACATCCTCACGCCGTCGCACCACACACCGCTTACACTGCGCTAGCTACGGATCAATTCAAGGCTGTAGCCGAATGGTATCACTTTGCTATTTTATCCCTTGCAGAAACACGAGACTTTCGCTGTGACCCACAATGGATTGGGGCTAGGCTCAATGTTGGAGCGCCACTAATTGCTAAGGCCCTAGAGCGCATCGAGCGTCTCGGACTTATGAAACGTAATAATGACGGTGAACTCGTGGTGACTGGCGAGCAGTTTTCGACCACAGATGAGATTGCTTCGACAGCGATACGAGGGACCCACTCCGCTATTTTAGACTTGGCACGATATTCGCTAGAGAGAGATCAGGTTAGCACTCGAGATTTTACAACAATGATCATGGCAGTTGACCCTGCCCGACTAGTGAAAGCCAAGAAAATGATCAGACAATTTCGAGAAAAATTATGTGAATACCTAGAGCAAGGAGACCGTTCAGAGGTCTACCAACTCGGTATCAATTTGTTCCCACTAAGTCGTCAAAATGGCCAGATCAGTAACAAAATAGAAAAGGTGGCTGTCAAATGAATCACAAAATAAATGTCGCAGTTCAGTCATCGGATCAAACGTTGGTCCACACACCAAACCTTAAACATCGCTCCCTCCTCGTTCTTCTGGTTCTACTCGGAAGCCTCGCCCCAATGTCCACACCAATATTTGCGGGACACAGCATTGGCAACGGCGGAGATCATATTCGTGCGACCTTCATTCGCCTGGGAGCTGCCGTGGTCTCATACCTACGTGAAACAAGCGAAGGTGCCGCCATCGTGTCGAAAAATTCCCTTAGTCTTGACGCGCTTGAAGAGACGCTTGATATTGCCGTTATAGAAGTCTTCGAGGGCTTGCTCACAGATAATGGAGGCTCTGCAGTCGACGCCATTGGCGAACCTGGAAAAATTCGCCTTTCGAGCAATCGGTGGATGAGTCACTTCGAGGGAAACCGCGACGTCTATTTTTTAGTGTTTCATGAAATGTTGCGCGCAGCTTCCGTAAATGACGACAACTATGTCATTTCTAAGAGGCTCCTGCCGTTTCCACAGGGTCGCCGCATCATAACTCGCACCACGTCACTGTACCCGATCCTAGGCAACGCCTCCCTAGAAAGTGTATTTGATCCCGCCGCTATTCGCTTAGTGGGAACAGGTTGTCCTGCTGGAATCTCCGGAACATTTTTAGATTTCGACACCGAGAGAAATATTTTAGATCTGACATTTAACCGTTATGATGTTCACGTTGGTGGTAGTGATCCATTGTCTGGCCGCAAAACTTGTTCGGTCGTCATTCCATATAAAGTTCGTCCGGGAACACGGTTGAGGATTGTGCAAATGGATTTTTCTGCCACTGTAGAATTGGCAACGGGAGCTCAAGCCGCCATCTCAGCCGATGTCGCCTTTGGCTCAGCGGCGGGTCGCAATAAAACCTCCTCTGTAAAGGCATCCTCTCCCCTCCAGGGACGTCTATTGGTTCGTCAAGGCAACGTGTACGAATCTAGTTGCGCAAGTCAGACCGGGCTAATCTCGATTCGTTCGGCAGTCTCGGTCACTAGTGGTGGCGCCGAGGGGTCGATAGCCAGTTCTGATCGCATTAGCCTTTCCTTTGATGTTGAGCCCTGCACTGTTGCACTGCGACAGTAATCAGATTCTAAATAGGACATAAAATGTCTCATTTACTTGTAATCGGGACATAAATGGTGACGGATAAACAGAATTATAATAATTTATAATAATTTATAATAATTCACACAAATCGTTCTACTCTAGGCGGCTCAACGGCAAAACATTCTTTATGTTTCCGTAGACAGCCCTCTCGTCGCAAACAGAACGCTTACTGAGTTGGCCGATGCAGCATTCATCGAAGGGTTTGACGGCGTCGCTTTTGATGAGGTTCATCACTCCAGCAATTGGAGCCTTCACTGTAAATCGATTTATGATAGCAATCCAAAAAAGAAAATTTGGTTAAGCGATAGCAGCAGTCTGGTTTTACAACGAGGAGTAGGCGACTTAAGTCGCCGCTTCCCCAAGCTTAAAGTTCCTTTGCTCTCTTTTCGCGAATACTTATCACTAAAAATTGAAAATAATTTTGACCCCTTTGACCCCTTTAGCGCTAAGCTTGACGATTTTCAGTCTGTGCTATCCACTTGCAATGTGATGGGACTTTTTAAAGAGTACTTACGCGAAGGATTTCGCCCCATTTTTCTTGAAGGAGATTATAAAGAACGCATCTTGGGAATCATTGAAAAATCGATCTACACTGATATTCCTTTTTATGTCCATAAAATCCAAGAAAATCATATGCGAGCCATGAATGCAATTGTGGGTTTTTTAGCGACCGCACCTATTCCCACCATAAATATTGATTCGATGGCCACTCAATGGTCGATGGGTAAGGAAAAGCTTTATCAACTTCTAGACGTGATGGAGCAGGTCGGTCTAGTCAGTATCATTCGGTATAGTCGGGATTTTCACTCCTCAGGAAAGGGCGCAAAAATATTTTTTACCGATCCGTCGATGTATGCGGCATTGGACGGTAATATTGGCAACGTGAGAGAGGCCTTTGTTGCAACCATGTTCAGACAGGCAGGGAAGGCCATTTTTGCCTGTAAAAACGAACAAAATGGTGATTTTGAAGTGGAGAAGTTGAGACTTGAGATGGGCGGTAAAAGCAAACCAAGCAAAAGCGCTGATTTTGTGATTAGAGATGACGTTGATTTAGATGACCAATGAGGTTTAGCGGCTGATTTTCAGATCCGGTTGGTAAAAAAATGGGGGATATCCAAGTATGAATTCAAAATTAATAAAGTCAGTGTTTATAGGAATTCTTTCCTTTCCGTTATTGAACGCCTGCTCAAATTCAAATTTCTCTGGCGCCAGCGGTTTAGCAAAGGGCTCTAAACCCAAGCCTAAACCCGACAGTGAACAGACAACGCAAGTGGAACTGGAGTCCACGGATGGCGGAGTATCACTGAATAAACATGAAGCTGTATTCGCTGTCAGGAATTTGTCGTGCACCTTGTGCCACGCGAACGTCGAGGCCAATATAATTTCGGATTTTGGAGCATCCGCTGATGAGAATTCATCCGCCATTGCCTTCGCGAGTATCATGCATGTGCGGAATATCGGCGCACGTGACAATTCGAAAACAAGCATCTCAGGAGATTTCCTGATTCCTAAGACCGACATATCGGTCTACTCTGCGGGGACAACCTCGGGTAAGTCCAACTGTACCTATGGTGGAGCCGGCTCATCCGGGCCTTACAGCAAAATCCCCCTGCTCGCGAACCTCTCTGACTGCCTTGGTTCAACCATTGTCTGGGGTGCGTCGTCCCAGAAGTTCGTGGAAAAATCGAAAATATCGATCAACCCTATTAACTCACCGGAAGAGATCCGCAAATTGGTCGATAAGGAGATATTGGCGAAGCAAAAGTACGCTCTGACAAAGGATTCTGTCCTGACCGGAATTCCGACAGACCTGTCCAAGGGAATAAAGTTGACGGGTAAATTCAATTGTGAGGGTGCCGTGGTTTTTGATGCGCCCGTGTATATCAAGGCCGCTGACATTACATCGACAAGGGGATGTAGAATTTACTCCACCGGGTCTATCTTCATCTTCGGGGGCTTGAAGGTATCCGGGAGCGATGCGTCTAACATCCAATTGATGAGCCCAACCTACGTTGGCCTCGACGTCAGCCAGGCGGTCCTCAACGGCAGATTCGGCAAAACAGGTACCTATTGGGTCCAGTCTATTACGTTTTCCATTGGCAGCTGGTTGACCGCGTATAACGCGATCACTCAGGACATGACGACATCGGGCGCCTCGGCTGACGCCGGTGAAGGAAATATCGACTACAGCAGGATCGCGATATCTGCGCCCATTGTATTCGCCAGAAATAAGGGAACAACGTCCGGAGTTATTATTGCTGAGTTTTTCTTAGGTCCCATCGGCAATACAAAGTTTAAATTCGACACGGTGTTCAGATCTGCCACGACGACTGTTTCGATTTTTCCAGAGATTTCCAAACCATTGGTCGAAATTGAATAGCCTGGATATGCGCATTACCGATTCTGGCCTTCAGCGTAAAATTTCATAATAATTTCAATAGGTTGATTTGGTCTAAATTTATAGACCAAAAAGGTACGAAGTGCGTCACTAAGAGGGTTACTCAGGAGGGTGCGTAACTTACGGCGATGGCCGCAAGAGTAATCGCGGAAAGCGCATAATATATGTTGGCACTACACCAAATATCCGTAATCACTGAAAGTTCTCAAGGCTTGCTTGGCGGCTGCTAGACATTTTGAGAATTGTTCCTGTGTCGCTGGGGAGAAACAGTTGTATTTATCTACCTCTGTGGCTATGATCTGCTCATACGTAAAGTATACGTGTTGTGTTGGATCGTGTTGGATCGTGTTGGATTGAGGGAGTTATCTATTATATGCCAAATGAATCGTTGCCTGGCGCGAACGTCGTCAATGAAAATAGTATTCCAGCAAACATCAAATTAGCCAATGCCATGGCCGTGCCGGTCGTCGATTATTCGGTATTGATGAATGAGCGTGCTCTTTTAACGGTTCCAGCTTGTTGCCGACAAACAATCCGCAGGCACGTTATGCATAATCCGATGATGGTTTGTTCTGAGTGCAAGATTATGATTAAATGTTTTTCAGATGAAAAGTCCTACAATAACTATGTGACTTTCTGCCGCGGCCGAGGCCGCCGCATTAAATCGGCCATTGATGTCGGTTTCTATTTTGTAATGTACAACACTTACCCAATGGCAATAGGTTCTGGCGGCTGAACTGCCGAAGGCTATTGCTGGGAAAATGAATCACTGCCGGTCTTTCATGTCGTGGCGCTGAAACATAGCGTAGCTTTTTAAGTACGTAAATCCAGTGACCAACTGCAAGTCTTTTTGCATCAATTCTGGCCACTGTTTAACAACTTTGTTTATTCCCTGATTGGACGCCGCCTCATTGAGGTCGCTGCTTTCGATGTGCCCCTTGAGATCGGATTCTTTCCGGTGCCCGGGAGTAGCGCCCGCAGCTGCGATGGTATTTGAAACGATAATATCAGGCGTAATCCCTTTGGCTTGAATACTTCGATCTTTGGGAGTGTAATAGCGGGCAACGGTGATTTTTATCCCGCTCCCGTCAGGAAGTGAAAGCAAAGTTTGGACGCTTCCTTTTCCAAATGATGTGGTCCCCACGAGCAACGCGCGTTCATGATCTTGTAATGCACCAGCGACAATTTCTGATGCAGAGGCTGAGCCCCCATTAATCAACACGACAATAGGAAACGGAGGCATCGTGCCACGTTTACGGGCGAATTCGCGCTCGATTTTACTTTTGTCCCTACCTACCGTGCTCACGATTATTCCACTTTCGATAAATAAATCCACGACTCCAATCGCTTGGTCTAGTAGCCCGCCAGGGTTGTCGCGAAGGTCCAAGATCATGCCGTTGAGTGTTTCTGGAGAATTTTTTTGAAGTAATTCTTGCAGCTCATCTGTTGTTTTTTCCTGAAAGCTTGAGATCCTGGCTAATAATACGCGGTCCTCGAGCAATTTACCGCGAACTGATTTCATTTTAATTATTTCACGTACAAGTTTGAATTTAATGGGATCTTTCACGTCCTTGCGAGTGACGACAAGATTCATCACACTTCCCGGATCACCACGCATCCGATCAACAGCGTCAGCATTTTTAAACGTGGCGACAGCTTTACCGTCAATTTCAATGATTTCATCACCGGCTTTGACCCCCGCAACGTGAGCGGGCGTGTCCTCGATGGGGCTTACTACAATTATTTTCCCTCGTTCTTGAGAGACAATAATGCCAACTCCTCCAAATTTACCTTGGGTGTCGACAGTCATCTGCTCAAAATTCTTTGCAGGTAAAACCATGGTGTGCGGGTCAAGGTGGTCGACTACACCCTTGAGTGCATTTTGGACGACTTCCCCTTCCTCGACCTTTTCGGGGTCCACATACATGGATTCAAGATAAAATAATCCCCGCGCAAGGGTTTCGAGTTGCCGGTATTGTTCCGAAGGCTCGGATATTGCCGATTTTTCCCGCGTAGGTTTACTGGGTGGAGGTGCGGCAGCAAACAGTATTTTTGACGAACTAGAAATAACAAAGGCGGCATATAACATGGTTCGTGAAACTCGGATTCGACGCTGCATTGCTACTGATTTCCTTCTATTGTTTTAATGGGTGCTATCGTTATTAGGTAATTCGGCCAATTTGGATGGTGAATTCGCTAGAACTGTTTTTAAGGAGGCCGCCTTTTTTGATTCTGCTGGATTTAACCCTTCGATTCTGCTGTAGTCTTCTATCAATTTTACCGCTTTTGCGGAATCTCCTTTATTGTGATAGTAAACCGCCAAATGAGCCACAGGCTCAAAACATCCGGAACACGACGTTCGGGCTAGCTCCCAATGCATTTTTGCGGCCTCTAATTTATGTTTTTCTTCCATCATCGAGGCAACTTTAACTCTGCTAATGTAAAATACTGGATTTTCCTCTAGAGCTCTTAGGTACGCCTTTTCAGCAGCGTTTCGTGAGCCTTTTAATTCAGCAATAACTCCTAAATTATGATAAAAGCGCTCTTTATTTTTGTAGGGAGGCGTTTCCTTTACGGCGATCCCAGTTAAAATCATTTTTTGAGCGCGGTCGTATTGCTTGGTTTCAATGTAGGCAGATGAAAGGTTTAGTGCGTGCTGGGCAATAGGGTCCAATTTCCACGCCATTTCCAAGCTTTGAACGGCCTTACGTGGGTTCTTAAGGGCCAATTGGGACAGCCCCGTGATGCTGTGAATCATGGGGTTCTTTGGGTTTTGGTCTATGACCGAACGTAACTCAAACAGGGCTTTATCAGGGCGTCCATCGTCAAGGAAGGCTCGCGCAACATCAATAACAGTGGCAGTCTCTGCCATGTCATGCCCGCTTGAGCTGTTGTTCAGTGTTTGACAGCCGTAGGGTAATACGGCTATGCTGAAAGCAACGAGGAGGTGTTTTTGCCGTTGGAATAGTTCCGTCGCCCTAGGAAGTGAGTAATTTTTAGGCCGACCAGGTAAAAAAATGGACGCCCTCGGTAGGAATCTGAGTAGTATTGATTGAAGCATAATGTTTCACTCCAGACTGTGTAATATTTGCCTAATGTGACCCAAAGTAGAATGTGAAGCGAATCTAAATTATTGAATCAATTTATTGCATCTAATCATGAACCTAATTGTATCACGAACTCACAGCGATACTCTCCTTCTGGAGGAAATAAAAATGACCGACTCGACGAGTTCTACTGGCACCCAAATAATCCGAGAAAATAGCCCTTGCCCAAGGGAGCTGTTTTCAAACTGGCTACGCCAAGAGCGTGAAATTCGAGGCGTCTCGATTGAATCAATCGCTCAGGCAACAAAAATTAGTAAGGCCTTTATTTCGGGCCTTGAGTCCGGCGAGTTTGAAGGTCTGCCTGGAAGGGTTTTTGGCCGAGGTTTTGTCAAAAATATTACCAGACTTCTTAATTGTGACGGTGCGGAGGGGTTAAAGCTCTATGACGCTTGTTGGGATGCTTTGCCGCCTTCAGGGCGAGAGTTTAAGCCGCTTGAATCGGCTGCGCCATTTAAAAACAATAATTTAAGTTTTTTCAAGTCTAAATCTTCGAAGCCTGAAAATATAACGTTTCCATTAAGCCCTAAAGACTTCGTCGAAAATTATTTGCCATCGCGAAGAAAACGCCGTACTGCAACCAGGACTGCCACCAGTAATATATTGTCAGGCATTCAATTGCCTACATGGCTAGCTCGAGGATTTGTAAACCCCCAAGTTAAATTGTGGGCTCTAGGAATCCTTGCATTCGCTTTCGTCAGTTTAGTTTTTGGGCGTTGGGCTGCAAGTCATATTCACCAGACTCTGATGACAACGCCTGCACATTCGGTGGCGCCTGCAAGTGCTTTGCCGCAAGTCAACAAAACAGCAGCGGCGACTAACGAGGTTGATGAATTTAGTACACCAGACCTGAGTGATAGCGTGCCAGCAGCCGCAGTCTCAAATACCGCAGTCTCAAATACCGCAGTCTCAAATACCGCAGTCTCAAATACCGCAGTCTCAAATACCGCAGTCTCAAGTGCTTCTGCCAATAATTCGACCAAAACAATGATTTCGCAGGAGGATAATCCACTTTACCTCGCGTCCGGTTCTGCCGCTGCGTTTGAGCAAGTGATTGCACTGACTGTGTTGACGCCAGTTGAAATTCGCGTGACGTTGGATGGCAAAAAACAAGAGCGGACTTCGTATACTCCGGATGCTTATCGCTTTACGTTCAACGAGCGGGCTGAAGTGTATATCGGAGATGCTAGTCAAGTCACTTTAGCGTTCAACGGAAAGTCGCTAGGCGTCCTCGGAAACAAAGGCCGAAAACGAAGAGTTATGTTTCAAGGAAAAGCTAGCGATACTGATTTTCCTAAGTAGTTTCATAATGTTACAGATGCCATAGATTGAGCCGGCCCAGTTAAAATAACTAGGCCGGCTCAAGTTTTTTCGGGATGCGCCGAAGTAAACCATGTAAGTTGAAAGACTTATGAGAGGTCACGGTGGGATGAGTCAAGCGCTGCGTGCGTCGGGGCTCTTATGGAGATGGATGATGTTGAATCTCACGATTCACTTCAAAGTGTGGGCCTAGGATGGGCCGGATTGCCAGGATGGCAGTTCTTTAGTCTTCTTACCTAATCGACTTCCTGTTATGTGTTTGGTTCCCCAATCTTAATCGACGGCCATCGATGGTCACGTCAATCCAACAAAACATATCGTTATTTCCCTTCTATTCCTTCAATATTTCAAGTAAATTCGCCGCTGTACCCTTTGGTGTTTTTGACTAGGAGTCGCAGTATTGGCGTTAGATGTAATCTTTGAAATTTCTGAACTGCGACGGATCGTGAGTGGCTGGAAGTCCGACGGTATGAAGGTTGCCTTTGTTCCAACGATGGGCGCTTTGCATGAAGGGCACCTATCACTTGTGACGCTGGCGAAAACCGAAAACGCACGTGTTGTTGTGAGTGTATTTGTAAACCCACTCCAATTCGGCCCGTCTGAAGATTTTGCGCGATATCCGCGAACACTAAAAGAGGATATCGAGAAATTAAAAACAGTAGATGCAGACGTCGTGTTTGCACCTTCTGCCACAGAAATGTATCCAACCGGTTTTCAGACGACAATTCATAATAATGGATTGGCTACAGTACTTTGCGGTAAAGTGCGTCCCACTCATTTCGATGGCATGCTGACGGTCGTCGCAAAACTACTAAATGTCGTAAATCCGAATTATGCTTTATTTGGCAAAAAAGACTATCAGCAGTGGCGAATTGTCGAACGCATGGTGCGAGACCTCGGAATGCTTGTTGAGATTCGAGGTTGTGAAATCATTCGCGAGGCGGATGGACTTGCCATGAGTAGCCGCAATAGGTTTTTGCCGCCAGAGGACAGGGCGCAAGCACACCTGATATACGAGGGCCTCACGGCGACAAAATCCGCTTGGATAGAAGGCGAACGCTCTAGTGAAGCTTTGAGGGCTATTTTTTCTGTGATTGTTTCGAGAAGTCCAAAAATGATCATTCAGTACTCTGAAATAGTGGATTGTTTTTCATTGCTTCCGGCCGCGGAGAAAGTTGGAAATGTGAGTCTGGTAATGATTGTGGCGGTGCTATTTGGTGACGTTCGGTTAATAGATAATTTAGAATTTTGAGGTCAAAGTCATGACAAGCGGTCATTCGCGAATTCAATGGTTCGGATGGTTAAGATCCTTTCTTGAAAAGTGGGTGCGCGTAAACGTTGTCCCATCGGAAAATATCATTGAGACGTTGGGCATCGAGGTCCAGCGGCCGGTTTGTTATGTGCTTAAATCGAACAGTATTTTTGATTTCCTTATCTTAGATATATTTTGTATTCGCAAACGCTTACCCCGCCCACTCCTGAGCGTTGACGATCTTGGTGCAGGTCAAGGTGCTGGCAGTATTTATTTAAGCCGAGTCGGGCTGCTACGTACTTATGGCGCTTATCGACACGCGCCACCGTCTCCGTTCTACAAGTTGTTACGGCAGGTTGATGCAGATCCTGACTTTGATGTTCAATTGGTTCCGGTTAGTGTTTTTTGGGGAAGAGCTTCGGGACGTTCACAGGTCTCTTTGTTTAAATTGTTTTTTCCGGATGATGACCGCGCGAGTTTTTTCCATAAACTGCTAATCGTTATTGCTCAGGGTAAAAACGTTACTTTAACGTACTCGAAGCCGATTTTTCTTCGAGAGCAGCATGTCGACACATCTGCCATTGATGAAACAGCAAGAAAATTGACGCGTGTCGTAAAAGTCCACTTTCAGAGTCTGCGAACCGCGATCCTTGGTCCAGGATTGATTAGCCGCAATCGGATCATAGAAACGCTAGTGCGAGGGAAGATGCTTAAGGCTGCGATTGAGGATGAGAGCCGCAAGAAAAACGCGCCCAAAGAACGTTCCGAACTGCTGGCAAAAGAATATATTTCGGAAATTGCAGCAGAGCTATCTCCCGAAGTTTTGGCAGGTCTAGCGGGCGTTCTGCGACGCTTGTGGACCAAAATATATGCGGAAGTTAAAGTCGAAAATGTTGAGCGCGTTCGAGATATTCCTGCCAATGCTGAGATAGTCTATGTCCCTTGCCACCGTTCTCATTTTGATTATTTACTTTTAAATTCTGTCATATTTGAAAATCGGTTGGTAAATCCGCATATAGCTGCCGGTATAAATTTAAATTTCTGGCCCGTGGGAAGTCTGTTAAGGCGGGTCGGGGCGTTTTATATTCGCCGAAGCTTTAATAATAACCGGCTCTATGCAGCTGTGTTTAGTGAGTATGTGGCCTTTTTATTGCAAAAAGGCTATCCGTTACAGTTCTTTTTGGAGGGCGGTCGCAGCCGCACGGGGAAGTTGTTGCAGCCTAAAACAGGCATGCTAGCAATGGTCGTCAATAGCTACATTAAAAATCACGATCGCCCAATATTTTTTGTACCAGTCTTTATGGGCTATGATCGGGTGTTTGAAGTTGGCACGTATCGCAAGGAATTGACCGGTGCCAAGAAGAAGTCTGAGAGTGTCGGACAGCTGGTGGCAAGTAGAAAAGCCTTGTGGTCGACGCACGGCCGTGCGTACGTCTCATTCGGTGAGCCCTTTAGCTTGGGAGAGTTCTTAGATAAACAACATCCAACATGGTCTCACGAGACTGCCGAAGGAGAGAACAAAGCCAATTGGATACCTCAATTCGTGCAGTTAGTCGGAAAACGAATTATGGTGACGATAAATGAAACCGCAGCGGTGGGGGCTGTCGCTCTAGTGTCTCTAGTCCTTCTTGCAACTCGTCAGCGAGCGCTGCCAGAAGAAGAGCTTGTCGCGCACGTCGAGACCTTTCAACGGCTTGCGCTCGCTTGTCCATACTCGCCTGGATCAATAATGCCAACTGGCACTGCCAAATCGATTGTTGCAGATGCAGAATTGTTCGGCAGGTTGTCTCGTTTCACGCATCCTGGTGGAGATGTCCTGCATGTGCTCGAGCCGCAAGCTAGCTACATAGTTTATTATCGAAACAATATTGTACATTTATTTTGCCTACCAGCGCTGATAGCCTATTTTCTTCAGCACAATGACGCCATGAATGAGCAAACGATTCGCGAAGGTGTGTTGGCTATTTATCCGATCTTGAAGCGAGAATTTTTCTTGCGCTGGGATATTTCGGAGGTTGATCAAAAGGTGTCCGAGTACATTCAGGCGTTTGTGGAGTTGGGGATTTTCAATCGTACCGGCACTGGAGTCATTTCTCGGCCGACGATGACGAGTCTGGAATTTAGTATTCTTCGGACGTTAGCCTTGATTGTTGGGGCTGCCATTGAACGATTCGCAATTGCCACTCACTTGCTAAATCAATATGGAAGTGGCACGCCATTTAAACTCGAAGATTTCCAAAAGAAGTGCTTGCTAATGTCGCAACGCATAAGCTTGCTTTCCGGCGCGACGGATCTCGAACTTCCAAGTCCTCAGGCTTATGTTTTTGTCGTAGATCAGCTGTCAGTTTTAGGAATGATTGCGCAGGGGCCCGATGATTCATGGTTGCTGACGGATAAATTTCCAGAAATATTAAAGATTACTTCGACACTGCTTAGTGTGGACGTGCGTCAAAGCATGGCACGGGTAAAAGGTTAAAGCGTGGTTCGAAAAGATAAAAATTGGCGACATTTTGAAGATGGAGATGATCGACACGATCGCACAGCTAGGATGAAGCCGCGCGAAAAAAAGTCTTCGAAATCATCTAATTTGGACAAAGAATTTACGGTTGTTGAGTCAAAATGGATGGATAAATTCCCAGATGGATTTGCTGCGCGAGTGGTCGAAGTGCATAAGCGTTTTGCCTTTATTTCTCCTGAGCAGGAACAGGGTCAGATCAAAACTCGCGATGTATGGTTGGCCACGATTGCGCGAAAATTTCTTCAGGCAAAACGCGAGGAACGAAATTTTGTTGTCGTAGGTGACCGAGTGCTTTGCACGAAAACATCGGAAGATAACGCGGGCTTGGTTACAGATTTGCCGCAGTGTGTTGTTCAACATCTTGCACCGCGAAATACGCTGATTAAGCGTCTAGATCCCCATCGCCGTGAGCTGGAGCATGTGCTCGCTAGCAATGTCGATCAATTATTGATTGTCGCGAGTTATGCAGGGCCGACCGTTAAATGGGGACTTATCGATCGGTATTTGGTGCTGGCAGAATTGCAAGGCGTGCGCCCAATTATTGTATTGAATAAAAAAGACTTGCTAGCAACTGAAAAAAAAGAGTTTCAAGATGACTGTTTGGCTAACGTAAATATTTATAAGGGCTTGGGTTATCAGGTGATTAGCGTGCAAGCAAACTCTGCAAATGCGAAGAAAAATATCGATTTTCAAGAGTTAAAAATGACCCTCAAAGGGAAAGTCACCATGCTTTCCGGGCACTCGGGGGTTGGGAAAAGTTCACTTGTTAATTTGTTTGAGCCCGAATTGGTGCAGGCAGTCGAGAAAAATGAGGCGATTTCATACAAAGGCCGCCATACCACCTCTTACGCAAGTTTCATTAAATTGGGTACAGGTGGTTACGTCATTGATACGCCCGGAATTCGAAGTTTTGTGCTGCAAGATCTCTCGTTTCGGGAGCTGTCTTCCGGGTTTGTGGAGTTCATGGAATGGACGTCTAAATGCAAATATGAGGACTGCCGGCACATCGACGAACCTGAGTGTGCGATTCAAGGCGCGCGGGCTGAAGGCAAGATTGCCGAGCGTCGTTATCAATCGTACCGCGGGATTTTATTGGGGACGACGGGCCGTGAAGGACGAGTGCGGGATATTGCTAAAGGCCTTATCCTCGGCAGAGAGTTAGAGGGCGACTATGATGAAGATTTTGGGGTGTCTGAAGAAGAATAATTCGACAGCCTCCTGAGTGAAAGAAAGTGTCTGGCAGAATAGTTTTCTGCTTCTTCTATAATATAGTTTTGAAAGGGTAAAACATGTCGTACAGCTACAGTGAATCAGACGAGTTAAAACTATTTAGAGAAACTGTAAGTAACTTTGCGCGAAACGAGATTGCTCCGCAGGCTCGCGAGCTCGACGAGAAGGAAAAATTTAGCGTCGAATTGACCAAAAAAATGGGCGAATTGGGCCTCTTCGGTACCGTCGTAGGGTCCAACTATGGTGGCCAAGGAATGGATTATTTATCCTACATAGTGGCCGTAGAAGAACTTGCCAAAATTGATGGTAGTCAAGCCGCAACGATTGCTGCCCATAACAGTCTTGGCGCGGCTCCAATATATTACTATGGCAATGAAGAACAAAAGCATAAATACCTACCCGACCTGTGTACCGGCAGCGGACTCTGGGGATTTGGACTAACGGAAGCAGAGGCTGGGAGCGATGCCCAGGCCAGCCGCACCACCGCCACGTGGAATGAAGCTAAAAAATGTTGGGTCATAAACGGAAGTAAAATTTGGATCACAAACAGCGCCTGTGAATTGACGAAAGGTGTTACCGTGCAAGCCGTCACCGGTCGGCGCCCAGATGGTCGCGCAATATTAAGTTGTTTTTTAGTAGAGGCGCAAACATCAGGTTTTACCCGTCGACCAATGAAAGACAAGATGATGTGGCGAGCAAGTAATACTGGAGAGCTTTACTTTGATAATTTGGAAGTAGCCGAGTCGCAGGTTCTCGGCGAAATTGGTCAGGGTTTCAAGATAATGATGGAAACTCTTGACAACGGCCGACTTTCCATTGGTGCGATGGGTCTCGGTTTGGCGAAGGGTGCGTTTGATTTAACCTTAAAATATGCGAAGGAACGTAAAACGTTTGGCCAATCAATCAGTAAACATCAAGCGGTTTCGTTTAAGTTGGCGGAAATGGCGACACGAATTGAAGCAGCAGAAGGCCTTCTCTATAAAGCATGTTGGCAAAAGCAAAATAAACTCCCCTTCGAAAAAGTTGCGGCGATGGCCAAGCTCTATTGCTCGGAAGTGGCAGAGTATTGTGCTCGTGAGGGTCAGCAAACTTTTGGAGGCTATGGTTTGATGAAGGAATACCCGATCGAGCGGCATTACCGCGACGCCGCCTTGCTCCGTATCGGTGAAGGGACAAGTGAAATTCAACGCATTGTAATTGGTCGCCAAATAGGTTGTTAAGATGATGTGTTCGAGTGAGAGAAAATCGTGCGGTTCGAGCGATGCCATGCTTATGCTGTTATCATGTGTCACGGCATGTGTCACGGCATGTGTCACAGAAAGTCGTCCGACCACATTCAGTCAACGTACGCTGACAATTGCATCCCTTGATCTATTTAGTCAGCAGGAGCCGCCTCGTTCTGGTAAATCATGGAGCGGTGATTGGCAATTTCGCCGGGATCGGTTAGACCTTGTGGATGAGGGTCTGCGCGAAGCGCGGCCAGATATTGTGCTCATGCAAAACGCTATGCGCCGCTCTGGCAGTGTTTCTGAATCCGATGAGCTGATACTTTCATCTGGAGCATTGAAAAACTATCTTTGGCAAGACGCAGTGATTGAAAAAATGTCAGAAAGTGGTGAAGATCGCTTACTTGCGGTCGCCATCGCAAAGCCATTGATGTTCGGCGTGCAGCCAGAAACTGTTAAAAACTACTCCCAATTCGGGATTGATGGTCACTTGGCTTTTTATTCGATTAAGGCCGAAGGCGGCAATATCACCGTATTTAATGTTTTAATGCCATCCAAAGTCGATCAAGCAGGGCTTTGGTATTCATTGCTTGAAGAAAAAATTACAGTTGCGGTTAAGAATTCTGACTCCTGTTTGCAGCGAGTCATTATTGCTGGTTTTCTTCCATTTGATCAAGAATCGCGTAGATTTAAAGATTTTTTGTTGGGTCTTGGCCTGAAGGATTCCGGTGTTGGATTTTGCCAAAATGCAGACCGTTGCTATACTGCTAGCCCCCAAAACGGTATTTTCTTGGCTACAAAAGGTAATGAAAGCCCTGCCCAAGTGGATCGAATTATGACCAATCACTGGGCCTTAGTGTTTGCCTCCGCGTCCAATTTTACTTCGTCTGTGGAGACGCCTGAATACCTCGAAAATTATGGAATTTCTCGGGTTTGGCCCTCAATTCGATATGGGTGGACGGCGCAGATTCGCTTGCCGGTGTGTCCAGAGCTGTAGTCGCAGTACTTTCGTTACGATCTATAGTTGGTCCATGCGAGCGTGTCCTATCCCGGCAGAGTCACGCCAAACTCGGATGCCATTGATCGGCGGTAAGTTGCTCAGTGGAATTCTCGCAAGGCGGGTGAAGCGAGTTCTCGCATCATCGATTGTGCCAGCGTGCATGGTTGTCATAACACCGCCGTGACCTGTACTAGCAAAATCCAAAAGCATGGCAGCTTCCTCCCCCCTTAATTCTCCCATGACGAGTCGTTGGGGTGACAGGCGCATCATCTCCGCAACAACTCTCGTAAAATCGACACCACCCCGCCCGCCGGTATCTTTGGCCACCTCAACTAAGCGAAACCATCGGTTAGAGGTTAAGGGAATTTCTGGAAGGGCTTCGGCAATTCCTAGTCTTGTGTTTATGAAGAACTCGCGTAGGACTGCGACCAGCAACGTAGTTTTTCCGGAACCCGTGGCACCATAAAAAATGATCGAAATTCCTTTATTAATCCAATTAAGAAAATCATGTGGCAAGAAATTTTCAAATTTAAATTGATCTAATCCAATTTCATCAAAACTGAGGCGCCGTAACACAAGCAGTGGCCCGTCTGGCGACAGCGGAGAAATGATGGCATGCCAGCGCCACGGCATCGCGGCAATGACGCCTCCGGCGAAAGGTCGGTAAGGATCAATCCTGGTTTTGGATTCCCAGGCGAGCTCCGACAAAAACTCCGTCACATCCTCCAGTGCCCAATTCAGTGCGACTGGCAACGGTGATCCCACGCGGTCTGCAGCACTAATCCCTCTGGCATTTAAATATATTTCTGCGACCGCTGGATTTCTTAGAATCGGCGAAAGCTCGTCGAGAAGTCGAGCAAATGGAGAGTGAGTAAGCGGAGGCGCTATTTTTTTAGGTCGGAATTTGAACGCGTGAAAGTCCACCCGATAAACCCCCAGGAAATGTAAATAGAAAAATTAGTAGATAGAAAAATTAGTAGACAGAAAAACTAAAAGTCTTAGCAATAATAACTGCGAAAGTCGCCTTGAAGCGCACGCTCGAGTTTCATTTGATTCGTCGGCAGGCCGTGCGCAATGCAGGCCTCGAGAAGGAAAGTTCGTACATCCTCGTCGTCCCAATCTCGAGTGTCCAATTCGCGAACGCTTTCCAGCATTCGTTCGGCCATATCTATGGAGATCACCCCTCGCATTCGACAGGCTTCGATCGCACTCCATATTTCATCTGAGACGGCTAGTCGCTCTAAAGGGCTGTAGATGCGGTGGTTTGAACTTGCGGGAGCAAAAACACTAAGAATATCGATGAGTGATCCTGAGGCCTCGGCCATTTCACACCAATTCTCAGCGGCGCAAATCAGCTCCAATTCAAAGCCACGGTCTACTAATTGGTGGCGCAGGATTCCGTCATCTTCAAATGATTGGCCATGACAGCAAACTAAATCAGCGATGGCTTCAACAACGACTCGGAAATCATCAAAATTTAATTTAACTGCCATGGATCAATTCTCCCGAAAAAGCCTAATTATTGGGCGTCTGCAAGACGTCCAATAGGCAATAATGACTAGTTTATTTGATACTCACCGTCAATAGTACCAAAATTGTCAGTGACCTGGCAAGGATTGTCCAAAAATCCTCCATAATATTCGTTATCTGAATCATAACATTCACATAGATACTCAAGAAGTTCGTGCGGCGATGAAAATGGAAGCGCGCCATCGGTAATTAGTTGCCGAGATCCTTCTAACCGAACGTCATCATCTCCAGTATCGAAAACATAGACGTCACGCCCTTGCTCTAGGGCCTCGTGCGCGGTTATTAATGAGCCTGATCTGGGTGCCGCGGCCATGACTGCCGTCGCCCCACACATGCCACTTACAATGCGATTTCGCGACGCAAAATCCCTTGGCAGGACATCTTGAAACCAAAGTCGTTCAGAAATAAGTACACCCCCTCGCTCAACCACTTCGTGGAACGCGCGGGCATTGCATTTAGGAAACTGATTGTGTAATCCTCCCGCAAATACGATAGCAGCCGAAATAGAATCCATTCGGCTCGCCAGCATGCCCTCATGAACGGCGATATCACAGCCTATGGCCCCTCCACTAACGATACTCCAAGGAGAGGTCTCGGCAAATACCATCCCGAGCTCAATAGAGGCGCGGAGGGACTCGTAGGAGCCCTTTCTCGAGCCAATCACGGCGATCGAATCATTTCCAAGTATCTTTGGGTTGCCAAGTATTGACAGGCACAGCGGTGGCCGTGATATTTGACGAAGTAGCGGTGGATAAATATGGGAATGAATGGAAATGGTCGCGCCGAAGCCCGCTGCGGTGCTTTGGAAATGTCTTGTTGCAGCTTCGGCTAGTATAGAAATACCGATTTTTCTAGCTCGCAAAGCGCCCTCAAGCCAAAGGAGGCAAGGTCTAAAACTAGACATGTCGAGTTCCAATAACTCAATCCACGATTCTTGATCAAGCTGCGCCAATCCCCCTTTCGAGTGCAGATCTAGGATGCGTTGACTTAACGGCTCGCGCCGCGACGCTTCCGTAATTTTTGGAAGTGGGAACCAACGCCCAATTAATTGTGTGCCAACATGTGTAATAGCTGTGAGTAGTTCATCTCGTAAATCAGCTTGTAGATCCTCTCGTAGGTCATCTCGTAAATCAGCTCGTAAATCATTTGATAGCATAAAACCTCCTGAATAATTAATTTCAGGAGGATTATGGCAGAAATAATACAGTGACCGCCAACGAGTTTTCTACATTGATGTAGTGTCGCCGATTCGCACTTCTTGATTGCTAATAACTATATATGCGAGCGCCGATTCTCCAAGAACTTCAAGGACTC
>CANJQY010000051.1 GCA_947476525.1 Oligoflexales bacterium | reverse complement strand
GTTAGGACTTTTTACGCTTACCCTAGCCCAGATTGACGTCACATTCTCAAATTCCTTAATTGAAGCTCTCTTTCGCTCGGCCAAGCATAATTATCTTTTCCAACAGCGACTTGAAACCCTTGAGACTTTCACACGACACGCCTCATTTTATTTGACCCAACACAACGAGGTGATGCCTCACAATGCCTTCAATGGGGCGACTCCCCTGGAAATGTATATTGGCTCGTGGGGACCAAAATGCAACACTCAAATAACCGAGCAAGCAAAGGCCAGCAAGGCAGCACGGCATGCTCACCATACAACTAGGAACTGCCCGATCTGCCCATTCTAACAACTCAATTCACAAATACCAATCTTTCGCGGGAATGTGCGATCCCCTCACGTCAGCCGACGATCGAAGGAAATGATGGTCGCAAATTAAAATAGGTCCATCCCCAACTATCAGACTCCAACTAAAGGTCATTGAAAGCAGAGAAAGAAGGAGGGAAAACAGTGCGGCCATCATTGGCCGACTAAATTCCAAAATGTCTTGTTACGCACCTGGGCGCAGTGCCAAGATTGCGACAGAGCCGGAAGCAGTCCCTTTTAGAATTCTTTCAATTAGTATAGTATACTAGATGTTATCACATAAACGCGTATTTAAGGTCAAACCTATGCCAACCGATGCCAAGAAAAAGAACCTCGACGACTGGGATTTTTCGTGGCCCGTAATGAATGTATTAATTGGCGGTCGTTCTTCGATTGACCTGCCTGAAATAAGTATTTTAGGGCATAAGGAGGCGTATGAATTTATTAAAAGTTACGGCTATGACCCGCAACGTACTCACGATGCAAGACTCATGCATTCCGTGATATGTGAATCGTGGGCTTTTATCGAGCGATGGCTGATGCCAAAAGAATGGAAAATGGGTCTCAATCCACCAGAGGAAGTCTTGATGTGTCAAGACCCTTGTCAGTTATTGGTTTGGGCGTGTGATCGAGCGCCAGAATTCACCAAGCGTCGGATGTGGAGCTGTGCGATATTGCGGGTTATGCACACCATCGCTCACATAGAGGGTGCCTTTAGATATTCAAATCTCGAGGTGGCTCGAGACGAAATTATTGGGCGAATTCAGACGCTTGTCACCCACGATGAGTCGGGAAATACCTGGATAAAAAATGGTCGATATAGCGTTAAACTTCATAAGCTCGATTGGAAAGTTCAAAAATCTCGGGAATCCGTGCTGTTGAAATTACTTCACAAACGCGCCAATGTCGCGGAGACGATCTATGACATGCTTGGGCTTCGCATTGTTACTGAACATCAAAGCGACGTGATGCAAATTGTAAAAATACTTTATCGAAGTCATGTGATTAGTTTTCCAAATGTAATACCCTCGCGTAGCCGAAACTCGCTTTTGGATCCCGATGTTTTTCGCACGACTCTGGATCAGTATCGTGGTGAGTATTTGACGAATAAGCTAACCCACGAGCAATTTTTAGCCCTTGCGAAAAATATGGTTATTCCGGCAAAGCATGATGATGAATCAAACCTTCACAGCGGCATCGAATACCAGGCCATTCAGTTGACATGCCGCCAATTGATTCGCACGCCGCGACCACTCACCATTATACGCAAAAACTTGCAGGCTCAGATCGGAGAGTTGACGGCCAAAGACCCCGCCGCCCGTGGACTTGTTGAGCTAGTTAACGTCCTTAAAAATATTTCACAGATTTCAGGTGACGACGAGTTGTCCTTTTTTCCGTACGAGATACAGGTCACGGATAAAAAATCATGGGAAACAAACTCTACGGGCAAAGCATCTCACCGGCGCTACAAGAATTCACAATTGAAAACGGCCCGCCTGCGAGTGTTGTCAGAAATATTAGCCGGCTCCGCATCGGCCAAAAATCCCAACAAGGCATCGGGCAAATAGAGGAATTGGCACGCGCCAGAAGCCTGAACGGCGACGCTATAGCAAAATGAGACGAAATCGTGGTCTTTGATTTCCGCGGTACTACAGTGCGAATAGGCCTCTCTGGGGCGTGAGTCTTTTCGAAAGAAATTCAAGGTTTGCTGGCTTATACCGAAACCTAAATCTAATAAATTGCCCCTATTCCATTGTCTTAGGGGCAGGTCTTTTCTGGAGGAAAAGTAATGAAAAAAATGCGCTCTATAAAAATGTCTTTTTTGATATTAGCCATGGTGGAATTGTCCTCTTGTCGGCCGAGACAAAACTCGAGCAAGGTTAATATTTCTACTGCGGCACGGAATTGTGCCGGCCAAGACGCGCTTGATTGTGCCAAGGAAGTCATAGCGAAGTCGGACACCATTGAGGCGGTTATTGCGGGTCTTGATCCAGGGTTTAAGCGGGAAGCGGTGCTTGTCTACAGGTCGAGTAGTATTCAACCTTCTTCTCCAAATTTTCCTCGAGTAATACTCTCGGGTGCGACAGGGCACTTTATTCTCGCATACACAGGTGATCCCAGCAACTCAGTCTACAACACACTTGAGGCCATGAATTTTAACGAGAGCACTCGGTCATGGGATTTTTTTGAATGGAGATTTGGTAAGAACGGCGCGATTTCTGACGAGTTTAAGCGATCATCAGAAAAGTTCAATGACCATGAGGTTTATCTCGAAAAGAACCCAAAAATTTGTCAAAGCTGTCACCTTGGTCAACCAATCTGGGAAGACTATGGGCTTTGGCCTGGGGTTTACGGTAGCGCAGAAGGAGCAATGCTCATGCGCGAAAAATCTCGGTTTGATTCTTTTTACAAGGAGCAAGTGATTTCAGGCAATAAGCGCTATGAACCGATTTCTGTTTATCCATCCGCGTATGTACCTGCTTTACAAATTCATCGTTTTGCTGAAAATCTGACCACAAGTCTTTATCGTCACACGCATAAACAAGTGAGTAAACGAATCTCTGACCATCTCAAAGAAAACGGCTTAGAATCATTTCGCTATTTGATTGCGGCATCGATGCTAGCTTGTAAAGATCACAAAGTCGAAGAGTATATACCAAGTTCATTGTTGAATCGAGGCGAATTGCCATATGAAGACTTGTATCGACTGATTGAAAAAAATCAAGCTTATGTTGACGTTCAAAAGGTGCGCGCAATTTTTCATGACATAGATTACAAGGTGTCTGATGATCTGGACGCATTGTTTAATCGCAGCGCGCATGGGGAGGATGTTTCATCGCAAATTCGGGCCATTCTTGCGCCTGTATTTTCGCCTGATAGCCCGAGGATGAGCTTCTCACACTTAAGGGGTTCGTATATGAGGTCACCAAAACCTATATATCCTTCCAAGCGAGCGGATACATTTAATAGCATGACGTGGACGCTACAATTTGTTGGGTTGGATACAAAAGGTTGGGGATTGCGATTTGGGCGAGACGAATATTTTTTTCGTGACCCCATTTTTAATGGCGGACTTGCTAGAACATTTATTCGTGATCACAAGATTTATGACGAGGTAGGTATCCATGACGATTTGCAAGAGGAGCAATCTAACGAAGGATACCTATCCTACGATGCCGAAACGGAATCAAAAGCATGCGACAAGTTGGTGGATCTAAGTCGAAACTCGCTTAAAGCATACAACGGGAATAATCCAGTACATCCCCCTTCGAGCTTGGCCGCACGATCAGAACCTCCCACCAATAATCCAACGCAAGTTTGCGCAGGGTGCCATGATCGTCAAGATCAGGTTGAAAATAACGTGCCAAAGATACTTTTTAGAGATCTTGCCAAATTAAGGGAAAAAATCAGTAGTGATCCAGATTTGCTCTCAAAAATAATCCTGCGTATGACAACTAACGACGCCTCGTTGCGAATGCCGCCTGGCCAACCCCTTAATGAAAAACAAAGAATTGAAATTCTCCGGGCATTGCAGTGATTGATGTAGCTCGTGCTATTCTGCAATCGCCTCAAGCCTACGAGAACTGGGCTTGGCAACAGGAATCTCCTTTTAGACACCCCAGTGGTAGGCTATACATACACCTCAAATTTTGGAACTATATATTCCTATACACCCCAAATAAATCATGTATTTATGGGTCTTCCGCAGAATCTGTGGGTGCAAATAGCTAGAAATCCGACTTATTGGGGTACATATTTGGCGCAATATGCGGCTTAAAACACAGTCTAAAATACGGTGCAGATGTAAAATGCAATTGATCTAAACGCTTTAAAATGTGCAAATTTTTTCTATTACGCGACCATTCGTCTCCAATTATAACTTTGGCACAAAATATGCAGGCCGCAGAAGACAGAAGGCCGGTGATAACTCACCGCCAAAATTTAATTGGGCTGCAAAAAAATCACGATGGATAGGAGACGAAAAATGAAGATATTGCATAAAACTTTAATCATTAAAAGTGCACTTGCCGCCTTGAGGCTGGGGTTTTGGGGATTAACGGTTTCAACGATGGCATTCGGTGCCCAGTCGGTCGAATGGGATGTGTACCGTACAATCATGGGCGGATCTGGTTGCTTGAAAGATGTTGACGCATTTGTCTCGGCAAATGGCAATGATTTGGCCATTGTTTTCACAAGATTGGGAGTTGACCTGCCTGGTGGTGGATCGGCAGTTCTTGCGGGACGTTCCGCGTGTTCGGTTAGGGTTCCTGCAAGAATTGCCCCCGGAGTCTATATTGGGGAATTGGATCAAAGAGTAAGTTACGGCGTTGTTAAAACGCCGTATACGCGCGGAAGTGTCGCTACGCGTAGTACATTTTTTGGATTTTCAGTAAGTCCGTATACTGTCGATTTGCCCTACGGAATTTCGATGAATAGCCCACTGTTTGTTCAATCAAGACACGACTTCTTCTCAGTTCGAACAACTCCAAGCTGGTACTACGGTTGGTGTTCTCGCAACCGTGCGCCTCAGGGCCTATATCAAGCAAACATTGCCGTGTCTGGTCAGAAATATAACCGCTACGAAGATTTGATTATGTTTGTTGACGGACTTGACCTGAAGTACGAAGTTGTTGCCGGGCCAGTGCAGTGCCAATTGTAGAATTTGATCTTGGCATTGCGGACGATCCATCGAGCATTTTATGGATCTGTTCGCAGCCATACCACAGAGAAACAACACAAGAAAAGGAAAAATTATGCATGCAACGCGCCAAATCTGTCCAATATATGTGGCATTACTCTCATTGATGTATATTTTTCCGACAAATGTGCATGCCAAACCCGTATTGAATGACTGGTTTGCGCTCGGTTCTGGATGTCGAGCAAAATCAAATGTTCCGGGAAACGTTTCCCGAAGGAACCTAAGCGCCAACGCGGAACTTCCAGATGTCTACCGAGTTGAATTCACGTTTAAGGACTTGAGCCTAAAACAGGATATGGCACCTAAAGACGTGTTGCAATTTGCTCGAGAGTGCGCAATCAGACTAAACATAAATCCTCCAAAAAATAGAAAGATTGTTTCGCTTCGTGCTCGCACTGAAGTCGTGACGAACAAAAATACGGGCGTTATGCTCGACGTACAATCCGAACTTATCATTGGGGCAGTCAGCCTTGCATCTGAAAGAAGAACGGAAAATGATCAAGCGCAAATTCTGAATAAAGTCGATAAAATCGAATTGGAATCCGATGGTTCGAGTGGTAGTCCCATGCCTTTGTTCGGTTGCGGTGAGGCGAAAATTGTTGGCTTCAATTTTTCCTGGATAGCTACCCGGAAAAGTTCGGACATTGCCGAATTATCAGTAAATCTTGGTAAGAGAAAAAATCTTGTAATTGAAGCAACATTGGCCGCTTGTGATTCACCTGTAGTCCCGCAATAATCAATGTTCAACACTTTTAAAAACACCTCGAAGGTAAAAGTCGAAAAGACTGATTATTGATTTATTAAACCCTGACGAGGAAGAGCGCTTTTCAAAAAATCCAGCGACCCTAATCCATGAGGCGGAGGCTCGTGTAGCAAAACTAGATTGGATTTTTATCGATGAAGTTCAAAAAATTCCCAAACTTTTGGATGTAGTCCACCTACTGCTATAGTCCGCCTTAGGAATTCGGCCCACAAAACCTGGTGAAGAACTCCTAAAACATTGACATTTATAACAATATATTTTATGCACATTATTAGTTTGGTCTTGATTTTTTTATTCTAAAATAAGGCAAAAAAATGATTAAAATTTTAGCATCTCGATCTCGCGCACTTTACATTGTCTCCCTGCTGATACTTACATGCGCGTTTCAAGCTCATGGCAGCGAACTACCGACTATTCCTGCGGATCGGTGTACTCCTGAATTTCAAGGCGAGGTGCCAGGACTTTATATCATTGAAAATTCAATTATTCAGAACACAGCCGCAAAAAGACTTCTTTCATCCCTAATTGCAGACGCAGAACAGCACAGTGGAGCGACCATAAAAACGACCCACGATTTACTGGGACATCGCAAAATTATTGAAGCTGTCAAAGTCATTAATTCTAAAATTTCAGAATCGTCGGGAATCTCCGAATTGACTGCATCGATCCTGAGATACTGCTCGACCACTAAGCTCGATTCCTTTGACATAAGCTGTGCTGACTTGTGTAAATTTGAAGTTCGGCGTCCGCGCCTTTAACAGCAATTTTGCACAAAAACGGCGGGCGGAGGGGCCAGACATGGCAGGAACTAGTCTAAGTAAGCCCTTGGCAGATTTGGCAGGATTTGGTCTTCCAGAACTTTCCAGGGTTGAACCTGAGATTTGGTCTGATGTTATGCGCGGTCTGTCCGAGGTCGTCGAGCAGAAACAATTTGACCGCTTGGCCGTCATGGCAAATCGCGCACAATCTCAAATCGCCCAAGTGCTTGCGACCACTGATGGCGCCTCTGCAAAGTCCTCACAAGACAGGCTGACTTTCATCAGGGCCAAAATGACATTGCTCGCAATTGAGCAATTTATTGCCGCGTTTTTTGGGGGTGATTCTCACCCATCTTTCAAGGATCGCTTAGTGATGAGCGGGTTATTGTTACCGGCGCTTGAGCGTGGACAATTACTGACACAAAGAACGTTTGACCGCAGATGGTCTTGGGTGAGTCATGGTGCCTGCGCAGCATCAATGATTCAGAAAGCTGGTTTTTGGTCTATTCCAACCACTGAATTATGCCTTTCGATCAAAAACTACACGAAGGACAAGGATCTTCTTGAGGTGGGGGCGGGACGAGGTCTATTTGTTTCTGGTCTTAGGCAGTGTGACGTTTCGGTCATAGGAATTGACGACCACAGCTGGGATCAGGCAGCAACGCCAATTCATTCGGCTCTGCCGCACTTACGGCGATTGCTGGCTCGTGACGCTCTGCGTCAAATGAAACCCAAGGCAGTCTTGTCGGTATGGCCACCTCCTGGAAATATTTTTGAGCGTGATATTTTTGCGACCGATTCTGTCGAAATTTACTTAGCGATTGTCAGCAAGCATCGCTTCGCCAGCGGAAATTGGGCTGATTATCAGTCAGCGTCTGCGCAAACAGGCAGATTCAGGTGTGTCATCAGCGAACCTCTAAACCATTTACTAAGACCGATCGAGGCTGAGCAGCAGCTCCTGGTTTTTCGTCGGTAGCACCTTTTAGTCATAACTTGGTTTTGCTGGCTGGTCGAACTGGAATTATGAGTTTATCTAGGACAACTTAAAATATTTCAGATAGGATTCAGAAATGGTGAATCGAATCAATTCAAAGTCTTCGTCAGTACCCGCTGTGATTTCAACGATCGAAGGGCTACAATGCCGTTTTGTTAAAAACTTGGAATCAATGGCATCAAGCCTTGCTGAGTCTCGGCCGTTTGTTTCTGTCGAATGGTTTCGTGATGGTGGCCAACATGGTGGTGGCTTGCGGTATGAAGCCCCAACTGGACCTGTATTTAATGCAGGGTCGGTTAATTTCTCTCACGTGCAGTATGACGACGATTCCACAAAACCCCTTCGTTCGGCTACTGCGTTATCGACCATTATTCATCCAAGAAACCCCTTTGCACCGTCGATTCATATTCATTTAAGTTGGACAGAGCTCAAGTCTGGGCGAGGCTACTGGCGCATCATGGCTGATCTCAATCCTTCGATTCCAAATGACGAGTTCAGAGAACGCTTTCTTGAGGTTTTAAAGTCGAACTCAGGTGAGCATTTTAAGAAGGCACTAAGTGAGGGGGAAAAGTATTTTTATATTCCTACGTTGAAACGACACCGTGGCGTGGCGCATTTTTACTTGGAAGAGTTTAGCTGCGGTGATTTCAAACAAGACCTAAATTTTTGTGAGACTCTAATTAAAGCCGTGATGGATCTTTATCCGACGTTTATTTCCAAAGCAGTCCACACTCGCCCAGACTCATCTCCATCAGACCTAAAATCCCAGCTCGACTATCATACTCTGTACTTTTTGCAGGTCTTAACCCTCGACCGAGGAACCACTGCTGGTCTTCTTGTTCATGACCAAAACGATTTGGGAACGTTAGGCTCCCTACCTAGTCACGTTGATAAGACGTTGCTTGAATATTGGCTTTCAAAGCATCAGGCCGAACTGCGAGACTTACTGCAAAGCCTCATCGATGCATTGCCTCAGGGGAATGCCACTGTTCAACTAGGCCCAGACCTTAAACTAAAGCTAGTTGCAGCGATGCGTCAGTTTTATAAGCAAAATCCAAATTCACTCAATTTACAAGCAACAGGTACTGTGACCCCTAAGACTATTGCCAATCACGACTAAACTTATCAGTAGCAAATGACTTAGTCCCCCCCCTTTCGGGGGAGGCTTAATGTGCGGGGGTCGGTTCGACCTGTTTTTTTGTGAGGATAGTGGTGGGACGGTGTGATGCCTCATCTTTAAGCTTTTCTGCTGTTGGCTATTTGAAACATCCTCTAATGGGCTTCAAATTCGCTTTTTGCAGTCCAGCCATGGACGTGGCCCGGTGAGGGGGCGATGTGAATGGAACCGTTGACCAGCGCCCTTCACAACAATCTTTTCGGCAATGTTCCAAGAATCTTTAGGGAGGTTGTTAATAAAAATTATAAATATCTTTAATATCAGGCACTTAAAATAACTTGGCAGCGACGCATTCAGGGCGTATCGTCAGTCCAATGTTTTATCAAAAGTTGATTTCATTGGAAGTTGGCAAAACGGCACGTTCCCGCAAAAAAAAACGCGGTGATTTATAGTTAAGGGCTCTGTCGCGTTATGGCACGTCACATAGATTCAATTCGAAAATATCAGGGCTGGATTTGGTGGATTGCATGGCGGCAATTCAGTGCCCGTCGTCAGCGCGGGGGCCTGTCATTTATGACGGTAGTCTCAATAGCGGGCGTGGCCATCGGCGTGTTTGCTCTCGTTTTGGTGTTATCCGTCATGGCGGGCTTTGAAAGCGACCTTGGGGAAAAAATGCTGACCGGTCAGCCGCATATCGAGATAATTTCTGCAACCAACGCGCTAGGCGGTTTTAGTCTTAAAGAGCATCCTCTAAAAAAATTTCAAAAAGAGTTCCCAAAGGCCCTAGCGATCGAGCCGTTCGTGTCTAGTGACGTGGTGTTAAAGCGCAGAAATTATGTGACCTCAGCGACATTGATCGGCATTCGCCTGGAGGAAGAGGGCACTAAGATGTGGGCCTTTGACGGCAAATTTAGCGAGGGTGAGTTTAAGGATTTATTTGCCGCTCACCGACCGCGAAATCCATTGCAGTTTAACATAATCGAAAAGTCTCCCGGCATTGCCCTTGGCGATCAGCTAGCCCTGCAAATTAATGCGGATGTCGGCGATGAAATTACAGTGCTAAGTCCACAGGCGTCTTCAGGGTCAGCCATGGGCGGCGGTACCTTAGCGCGGCGCTATGTTGTCACAGGCAAAATAAGCACCGGAATGTTTAATTTCGACGCTAAATGGGCAGTCATGTCCCTGGACGAAGGGCGTAAATATATGCCTGATTACGATCCATCCCTTTCTGCCGATGAATACGTCACCGGCGTCGCCATGAATGTACCGAATCCCGATGATCTGGATCCCTACACGTCAAAGATTAAAAGCTGGGCAGGTTTAGGGATGAAAACATGGAAAATGACAAATAAATCGTTGCTCTTTGCTTTGAAACTAGAGAAATTCACGATGGGTTCAATATTGATGTTAATCGTTCTAGTTGCGGCATTCTCGATCAGCGGCACTATGATTATGACTGTGTTTCATAAAAGTGGCCAGGTGAGCATTTTGCGATCTTTGGGGATGAGTCAAAGAGATGTGGCGAAACTTTTTTTGGCTCACGGCTTCACGATTGGGACAGTGGGTGTATTCATCGGTTTAATTGGCGGGATTGGAATGTGTTATTTGATTCGATTCAGTCAAGGATTTAAGCTGCCTGCCGGCATCTATTATTTGAAGTCATTGCCGGTTAAATTTCTGCCGGTAGAATATATGGTTATATGTTTGTTTGCTTGGATGTTTGCGCTAATCGCCTCGACGTACCCGGCGCTGATAGCGTCAAAGCAAAACCCAAGTGACGGCGTGAGGTACGAGTGACGGAGTCAACAAATCAAACAGCGATCGAGCTGATCAACGTCCATAAGGACTATACGATGGATTTGACACGTATCGCAGTCCTTCGAGGAATCTCACTTAAGATTCCACGAGGTGCGACCGCGGCCGTGACAGGTAAGAGTGGTGCAGGCAAAAGTACGCTTCTTCACATCATAGGCACCCTTGATCGTCCAAGTTCAGGCACTGTTTTGATTGGTGGTTCGGATGTATCAATGATGAACGATGCTACATTGAGTCAATTTAGAAATCGTTCAGTCGGATTTATATTTCAGATGAACAACCTTCTTCCTGAATTTACGGCTCTTGAAAATGTAATGATGCCCGGTATTATTGCCAGACTCCCGCGCGGGGCGGTGATCACCCGGGCAAAGGAACTTCTTGCAGCGGTAGGTTTAGGCGAGCGTTACAAGCATAAGCCCGGGGAACTTTCTGGGGGCGAGCAACAGCGAGTCGCGATTGCTCGGGCGATGATCATGAGTCCATCGTTGATTGTTGCGGATGAACCAACCGGTAATCTTGACCGAAAGACAAGCCTGGTAATACAAGATTTGCTCCTTAATTTAGTGCGCGAAAGCCGCATGACGATGTTAATGGTGACCCACGATATTGAGCTTGCTAAGCGCCTTCCAACCCAAATTGTAATGGAAGATGGTCTCTTAGCGTTGGACGGAGTTTTACATTGAATATACTAAATCGGTTTACCGTATTGATCCTTTTCGCCCTGGCCTGCAGTCCCGTTCGGGCGTGGGCTCAAGATGAGATTATTAATGAGATCGTTGTTCGGGGTAATGGCCGAGTGGAAACCGATGCCATCTTGACGATCATTGCATCAAGGCGCGGGGATAAGCTATCAAACGCAGTGATACGCCAAGATATGACCACGCTTTTTGATCTCGGTTATTTTAGCGATCTTAGAATTTTTAAAAGCGTGACGCCTAAAGGCCTTTCACTCGTCATTCAAGTTGCTGAAAAGCCAGCGATTACTAGTATCGTTTATGAGGGAATGAATGAAGTTAAAGAGGATGACGTTAAAGAAAAAATTGAATCTAAACTGTACACCATTGTAAACGAAGCCAAGATTACGGGCGACCTTCGAGCCATTGAAAAAGTGTACGCAGAAAAAGGATTCTATTTAACTCGAGTGACGTTTGCTTTAGAAAAAGCAGGGTCAAACGACGTGACCCTGAAATATATCGTCACTGAAGGCGGCGTGCTCCAAGTGTCAGATGTTGCCGTGATTGGTAATCGGTTTTTTAGCGATGCGGAACTCATTCAAAAACTGGCAAGTCAACCGTTTACCAGGACTTCAGCTTATGGCTCCTCGTCACTTTTTAAAGACGATTTTATTAAAAACGACTTAGGTTATTTGAACTACATTTACCGAGATAACGGTTTTGCTGAGGTGCAAGTAGGAAAGCCTATTCAGGTCTTAGACCCAGATCGTAATTTTGTGAAGATTACTTATAAATTGACCGAGGGAATCCAGTATAATGTCGGCAACGTTGATGTAACGGGAGATTTGCTGTTTACAAAAGAAGAACTGTTTAAGGTTATGAAGCTGAAGCCAGGCAAACTTTTTCGCTACAGCCAATTTACCCACGATATTGAGATGCTAAATGACAAATACGGAGACCTCGGCTATGCGTATGCCGACGTAAACCCGGTTGTGACGTATGACAAAGAAAAAAACCTCGCCAACATTATCTATGAGATCGCCAAGGGCGAAAAAATCTACTTTGGTAATATGACCATTATTGGGAATACCAAAACACGCGACAACGTCATGAGGCGCGATTTTAAGGTTTCCGATGCAGAGCTTTATCATTCAACAGGCCTCACCAACACCAAAGGAGAGCTGACCCGATTAGGATTTTTCGAGGAAGTGCAAATTCTCAAGGAACGAAATACCAACGACGAAACAATCCTTGACCTCAAATATAAGGTAAAGGAAAAACCAACGGGTCAACTTCAGGCTTCCGTGGGGTACACACCGCCACAGGGCGGAGGGTCTAAGTCAGGTGTGTTTGGTCAGGGAGCTTATGACGAGCAAAATCAATCTGGATTTGGCTATAAAACGGGCCTCCACGGCAAGTGGGATGGTGACAAAAACTACTCACTAGATCTAGGATTTACCAATAATCGCGTCAACGACTCTTTTTGGTCTGCAGGCACGAATGTTGACTACTCCCATGCGGTTGAGGAAGTCATTACAGACGTAAATTCAGACGTGAAAAAATATGGTTTTAGCGTTTTTCTAGGTCGAAAAATTATCGAAGAAATTATTGGGCGAGTCACGTACCAGTTTCAGAAGACTGTCCAAAATACGACGCAATACCTCCTCGATAAATTTGAGATGGGTGGGCTACAGAGTGCTGTAATTTTCTCAGTTTTCCGAAACTCGACGGATAATAACATTTCTCCAACCGAAGGTACTGAAACCTCCATTAGGCATAAATTGGTTGGGGGTCCGGTTCTTAACGGTGACTACAAATACCAAGAGACCTCAGTTGACGCTTCGGTCTATGTGCCAATCGATTTCACGGAAACATTTAGGACCTACTTTAAATTATCGGGAAGTTTGTCCTACCTGCAGTCGTACTTGGGTGCTCCCGTGCCGTTTGCTGAGCGCTATAAATTGGGTGGTTACAACGACATGCGTGGCTATGACTGGTCCACGATAGGTCCCAAATTTGCAATGCTGCGCGCGCCAGGATTTGAACCGACTAAATACAATCGGGGCGGCGACAAAAAATTGTTGTTCCAGTTTGAATACTTTGTCCCATTAATTCCGGAGGCGGGAATCAAGGCCATTGGATTTATGGATATGGGGCGCGTTTATGATGATTACGAGGCGCTGTCTTTGAAGGATCTCAAGAAGGATGTTGGTTTCGGATTCAGATGGCAAACACCAATTGCTCCGTTTCGCTTCGAGTGGGCTTACCCACTTGAAAATGGTCAGCTTGGGGAGCCAAGGCCAATATTTTCGATCGGATTTTAGGAGGAGAAGGCCTGGATATAAAATAAAGTTCACATAACCGTAGATAAAACTGCAACAGGAGAATTTTTATGAAATTAGCGAATACCTTGGTTCTGGGCGCAATCATTACCCTTGGCACCACTTCGGCACAGGCTGCAAAATTTGGGTTGATCGATATGCAAGCCGTTATCCTAACGGTTGAAGACGGTAAAGTGGCGAGAACTGACCTAGAGAAAAAAATCAAAACCAAGGAAGCTGAATTGAATAAGCGTCGAGATGAAATGGACGCGATGAACAAGGAATGGCAGGCAAAATCCTCTTTGATGAGTGAAGAGGCCCGCATGAATAAACAAAAGGAATTTCAAGAGAAATTTTTGGCCCTTCGAACCGATGAGCAGACGTTCCGAGAGGGAGTAAAGCAAGACGAACAAAAGGCGACGCAGACCATTGCAGCAAAAGTTGAGACGATCGTACAGAAAATGGCAAAAGACAAGGGTCTGGACGTCGTGTTCGAGGTAAATAGTGCGGGTATTCTTTATCTTGATAAGCCGGTGGAGCTGACTAAAGAAGTGATCGAAATCTATGGAAAGAAAAAATAGAGTGAACTGATCTGGGCAAAGTGCATGGAGGCTTAAAATGAATTTTACTATGCCGATGGACGTCATTGCGATTCAAAAAGCGATTCCTCATCGTTACCCGTTTCTTTTTATAGATCGGGTCCTAGAAGTCGTTCCTTGGAAAAGCATCGTGGCTATTCGTAACATCACGATTAGTGACCCCGCCCTACAAGGGCACTTTCCTGGCAATCCCATTGTGCCAGGCGTCGTGCTAGTCGAGGGCGCGGCGCAGGCCGCAGGTGTTCTGGGATGCATTAGTAAGGGGTCACTCGAACAGTGTCTATTTACGGAAATCTCCGAGGCTAGATTTCGGCAAGCAGTGGTGCCGGGAGACGTGTTGAGATATGATGTGACGCTTACAAAGCACAGAGCTCATTTCGTTTGGTTCGAGGCGATTATGTCGGTGAATCAGGCGGAGGTGGCGACGGTCAAATTTAGTGCGTTGTTAAAGTGAAATGTGGTGAGTGGAGTTATCAGTCTTTAGGATATTGAATGCTGATTATCCGATGATTATCCGATGATTATTTGACCGCTGAAGCTCCCGATTTAAAAACTATACAAGTAATATAAGTGAATATATATGAGCCATTACACCACTAATTATGACGGCATCACAGCCACCAAAATTCATCCAACGGCCATCATTGCGCCGGGTGCCGAAATAGGTCGTGGAGTGATCATTGGTCCATTTTCAAGTGTGGGTGCAAAAGTTCAAATTGGCGACGGCACTGAAATTGGCAGTCACGTAGTGATTGATGGACGCGTCACGATTGGCAAAAAAAATCTAATATCTTCGTTCGCTAGCGTGGGTTCTCGGCCTCAGGATTTGAAATTCCGTGGTGAGGAAACAGAGCTGATTATTGGCGATAATAATATGTTTCGCGAGTACAGCAACCTATCTTTGGGCACCGAGGGTGGCGGCGGAAAAACGGTCATTGGTGACGACAACTTATTCATGGTGTCGACCCACGTTGCCCATGACTGTATCGTCGCGAACCACGTCATTGCGGCTAATTGTGTGGCCTTAGGTGGACATGTCATCGTAGGTGACCGAGCAGTCTTAGGAGGGTTGTCGGCGGTTCATCAGTTTTGCCGTATTGGTCAATATTCAATGATTGCCGGCGGAGCCATGGTCACACAAGATGTCGTTCCCTATGGAATGGTTCAAGGTGACCGCGCACGAATCACAGGGCTTAATGTTGTGGGAATTCGCCGACTGGGGCTAAAGAATGACGGTTTGCAGTGTATCAAAAGCATGTATCACTTGGTGTTTGATTCTAGTCTTACCCTGGAAGATGCCATGGCGAGAATTGTAAGTGAGGTTGCAGATTCAGAGCATCGTCAAGTGTGGCTTGATTTCCTGAAGAAGAGTGATCGAGGAGTATGCCGGTAAAATCGAGCAAGAATTATTTAATTTCTGCTGGCGAGTTTTCGGGTGACTTACTGGCTGCTGATCTGGTCCAGGCGCTTCGCAGCGCGGCTCCAGATTTTTTGCCGTTTGGTATCGTTGGTGAAACGATGCTCAGCGTAGGTGTGACTCCGCTTGCTAGCATCTCAGAGTTATCGGTCATGGGTATATTGGAAGTTGCCAAGCGCATCGCAGATATTCGCATGCTCGAACAACGGGTGCTCGCGTGGGTTGACCGAGCGAATCCTCAGTTTGCCATACTAGTAGATTTTCCTGGATTTCACTTTCGGCTGGCCGATCAGCTGAAGCTGAGGGGTATTCCAGTATACCAGTATGTGGCTCCCAAGGTTTGGGCGTGGGGCAAAAAACGTGTGCATCAATTGCGAGAAAATTTTGTGGCGGTGTTAGGAATTCTTCCGTTCGAGGAGGAGTTTTTTTTGCAGCACGGGGTTCGCTATGCTTATGTTGGGTCGCCCCACTACGACCGCATTCGCACCCTTAAAGCAACTCCTGAAGATATTGGTTTTAAGACGGGCCAAAAAATAATTGGATTTCTTCCTGGAAGTCGCTTGTCAGAGTTAAAAGCGATTTTGCCGGTGATGATAGAAATTAGGAAGCATATTACTGCAAAGGAGCCAGACACAATATGCTTGATTCCGCTTGCGAGCGGACTTCAATGGGACGACGTTGCGCCAATTGTCGGCCAGGAGGGGGTTGTCGTTGATCCGACCAAAGGGTGGAAAGCTGCGGGGTTTCATTGGATTACCGGGCAGTCCCTTGAGGTTATGAAGGTTGCGCAAAGTGCGGTGGTAGCCTCCGGCACAGCTACGCTAGAGTGTGCCTTAGTGGGTACTCCGATGGCGGTAGTTTATGTGATGAATGAAATTAGTTTTGCCCTTGCGAAACGTGCAGTCGATTTGAAGTGGGTGAGTTTAGTAAACCTCTTGATGAATCAAGAAGTGGTCAAGGAATATCTTCAGCATATTGACGCCCTTGTAGTGGCGGACGATGTCCTGGAACTTTCAGCTGATTCCGCAGCGCGCCGGCAAATGCTTGGACACTTTGAGCAATTGATTGGACGCCTTGAGCCTGGTGCAACAAAACGAGCGGCAGAATTTATTTGCGCAGATATCATTGAACGCAGGGGCCTTTATGACTGACAAACCCGGCCGTGGGGTTGCAACAAAACAGTCTAGTGCTGCTGACGCGGGCTCTATATTTGGCTATTTGCGTCGTTTCATGCTGGAGCCGGTATTTGAACAGCGTTCTGTCGTATTCACGGTATTGGTTGCCTTGGCGTTTATGTCGTTGACCCAGGGTCTGGGACTGTTGCTGATCAAGGGATTTTTAGCAGCATTTTTTACTAACGTTCCAGAGTCAGCGATCAGGGATTCAGGGGTGGGTGTAAGTAGTGTTCAAACGACTCTTATTTCAGTCGCAAGTTTACTTCCGGCCAAGCTTCAGTCATATCTTCCTTCATCCTGGAACCTTGAGCTTAATCGCAGTGAACTCGCGTGGTTTATTCCGGTGAGTATTGTCGTGGCCGGATTTTTGAAGGCATTGGCTGGATATATTTACACGATTAGCCTTAGCCGTTTATCCTTGAAAGTGGCGCAAAATTATCGTGAAAAAGTATTTGCTGGTATTTTGGATTTGCCGTGGCTTATTTCTGCGACACGAGGTCCCGGTGAATGGATGTCTGTGGTTATGTCGGATGCTATTTTTATTCAGTCAAGGCTGACAGATTTTTCGACGGCGTTTCTAAAAGACGGCGTGTTAATTGTTTCTTGCATGGTGACGCTTTCATTTATTCACTGGCCAGCCGCATTGGTGCTGTTGGCATTAGCGCCGATTATCGGCTGGCAAATGGGTATGGCGGGGCGTCGAATCGCTTGGTTTACGGAAGCATTTCAGCGCGAATTGGGAGTTTTGGCAGGACGCCTGTTGGGGATCCGGGAGCGTTTCAGATTTATGCGCGCTCAAGGTGGCGAAGAATTTGAGGCACACCATTTTGCGATTGGCAATCGTGCTTATTTGAAAATGATGAACGAATCAATTTTTCTGCGTGCGTTGATTGCTCCTGGGATGGAGTGGGTTGGTTTTGCAATTTTTGCCGTTTTTATTTACGGATGGACGAGAAAAATACCTGGGTTTGATGTTGCGCCGGATGTAGTGATTCAATTTTTTGTGGCCCTAGGATTAATTTTACGGCCAGTTCGCGAGATGGGCGAGCAAGTGGCTCGGTGGAGCGAAACGGTTGGCGGGCTTAGGCGTTCAATGTCGGTAATGCGCGAAGTGGATGAGTTGAAATTGACGAGCACCTCGTTTCGTGACGGGGTGCGAATTGCTGATTTTAAAACATCGTTGTTGATCGATGTCAAGTCGGTGACGATTGCTTATCAGGGGCGTGTGGCATTCGCTGCTGATAATATAGCATTGGTGACTAGAAAGGCGGTCGCCATTATTGGGCCAAGTGGCGCGGGGAAAAGTACGTTTGTAAAGTGTATGGCGGGCCTTATGGCGCCGGAAAAATGGGAGGCATCGGCTCCGTGGTCGGAGGTGGCAGGCCACACATCTTTAGTGAGTCAGACGCCATTTCTTTTCAAAGACACGCTTCGCCGCAATCTATTATACGGCCTGCCCGAGCAGATTAGCGCTGTGACCACTGACGAGATGGTTTGGGCTGCATTGAAGGTTGTGAATCTTGTCGAGTCTATCCGCGAATTAAAGCTCGGGCTCGAATCAAGATTTAATCCGTTAGAAACAAATTTATCGGGCGGTCAGATTCAAAGACTCGTGATTGCGCGAGCGTTGCTTCGACGGCCATCCATTCTGATGCTGGACGAAGCCACATCAGCTGTTGACGGAGCTTCAGAATACGACATTTCAAAACGCCTAATCGAAACGGTTCATGAAACAGGAACAATATTATTGGCCGTCACTCACAGGCTTCGCTGGCTTGAACTATACGACGAAGTTTGGTTCGTGGAAAACGGGAAAGTTATGTTAACTGGGTCCCACAAAAAGTTGTTGGCTCACGATCGCTACCGTGCGTTCGCTGCAGAGGAGGATCACCAATGAAAGAATTGGAGTCCGTTTCCAGTCTGTGGACGGAGCGTTTGTATAGATCTTTTCGGGCCTCATTTAATTTGGCCTCATTTAATTTGGCTTCATTTTTTTTGCTGCCATTGTCCTGGCTATTTAGCCTGTGCGTCTTGTGTCGAAACCAAATGTTTGATCGTGGTTATATGAAAGCTCATCGGTTACCTGGAGTGGTGATTTCCATCGGTAATATTGCAGTTGGCGGCACGGGAAAGTCGCCGCTGGTTATTGATTTTTGCCAGCGTATCGTGAGTATGGGAGGCACGCCAGCGGTTCTGACAAGGGGTTACCTGAGTGGGCTAGGGTCTTCAGAGTGGCAGGTCCTTAAAAATGGGCATGTCGTGGCTGGAGCCTCGCGCGCGAACGTCGTGGCGGACGAGGCTAGAATGCAATCGCTTGCACTGAAAGATTTGCTTGTCGTAGTAGGGGCGAAGCGGCGTGAATCCGTGTTAAAATTTTTGTCTGAGTATACAGGAAAAAAAATTAGCCATTGGATACTAGACGATGGTTTTCAGCACCGTGGTATTTTTAGGGATCTAGACGTAGTGGTAGTCGATGCGCGAACTCCGTCAGGACGATTGTTGCCGGCTGGTTTATTTCGCGAATGGCCGTCGTCATTTTTACGAGCCGACGTTGCGGTACTCACGAAGGCCGAAAATGAAAATCAGGTAGAATTTGCACGAGATTTGGTGATGCGTGTGGCACCAAAGTGTCAAGTATTCGTTGCGGCGTTTGTGCCCGAGGATCCTTTGTGCCGAGTCGAGGGTACCAATCAGCTGACAAATCCTTCGCCTGAGGCACGCTGGGCTATGATCTCGAGTATTTCTCGGCCAGAAGATTTTGCGTCATCACTGCGCGTCCGGGGCATTGTTGCGGTGGCAAGATTTATTTATCCGGATCATCAGGCGATTCATTTGAGCGAAATACAATTGGCAAAAGTTAATTTTGATCACGTCATCACGACAGAAAAAGATTGGGCTCGAGACGAATCTAAATTTCGAGCTATTGGCCTTCCCATTTACGTATTGCCGCAACGTGTGATCTGGTCTGATGGTCAAATGCCACAATTAATAGCAGGACTCAAGGCTCCTTAACGTAGGTATTTTAACTAAATTATTTCAGTTAGTTATATAAAAACCTCAGTTTTTGCATGCGAATAGCCGATAATCCCTAATGAAGGGAGGG
>CANJQY010000050.1 GCA_947476525.1 Oligoflexales bacterium | reverse complement strand
TGAGCAGAAGCGGTGGCGGCGAAAATACGGCGCCCCAACCAATGGCCACCGGCAAAATGAGCACAATGCTGGCATTCGAGGAAATTTTAAAACGTCTATAACCTGTCGCCGCAATTCCAATTAGAAAACCGGCGAAAGGCAGCAACCACTTGAGCCACAAAAATGAGCTCACTGAAAACGAAAAGCGAGGGCCTATCACCGCACCCCAAAGAATTCCAACTACCGACGCAATGAGCATTTTGACTCTTCACCTCGCGACGACGCCCGTTTACCGTTCGCGACTATCCTTAGCAGAAATTCTCATTGTCAACCATTGGCGTTGAAGCAAATCAAGCAGACATAAGTTACGCGGCAACAAAAATGGGCCCCATTCTTGGCCAAATAAAAATGATTTTTTTGGACACCCTAGTAAGGACTGATAGTTTCAATTGTTGACATGGCACACATCTATTTTGCGAACACTGAGCGGTTTGCCAATTAGAGTTTCCGCCACTAATAAATAAATTTGTGCGAGTTCAATCAGAATTTTGCGAGGAACTTTGGGTACGTCCCCATGGCCGGAAAATCCGTGGTCAAGGAGCCATCGCCGCACGTTTTCTTTGTCTAACATCTCGGGTGTTTCGTTTTTAAGCATTCGCTCCTGATAAGTCGACATGTTCCACAAACGGCTGCTATCGGGTGTGTGGACTTCGTCAATCAGTTTAACCGTGCCACCAGCAGTGCGACCAAACTCGTATTTAGTGTCGGCGAGTAGCCAGCCTTTTTCAGCGTATATTTTAGTGCCTAGGGCAAAAACTTTAAACGCCATGTCTGAAAGAGTGTCCCATTCCTTTTCTGTGCAAACATATCCGCCAATTAGTTTCTGAGGGGTGGTGTTCTCGTCATGTTCAAACGCAGCCGCCTTAGTCGTTGGTGTGATGATCGGCCTCGGCAGGCGGCCAAACGGAGGAATACCGTCAGGCAGGTGCACTCCACAGAACTCACGTTCTCCCTTGGCGTACGCTCGGGCCAGGGACCCAGCCAAATAACCCCTCACGACGACTTCTGCTTTGATCGGCTGCAAGCTCTCGGTCACTAAAGTCCTAGACCCATGGGCTTCAATAAAGTGGGTGGGAACTATTTTTGCAGATTCTTCGAGCCAATATTGAGAGATGGCCGCGAGAATCACCCCCTTTAATGGCACGTAGTCTATGAAGCGGTCGAAGGCCGTAAGTCGATCTGAATGATGCATATGAATGCGCCCTCCGCGGCTTAACACGGTGCGTATTTTTCCTTGATAGTGGGAAAAACCCTGAGACTCCCATAAGGTCACGTCTCGTGGGCTAGGCCCTTGCCAAATGTAGGATTGCCATAGATCATCATCTAAGGGTGACGATAAAATGCTTTGATAAGCGTCTCGGAGATGAATTACCATGTAGAACCTCGGGGGAGCGAGTGATTGCAGGCAACATCTAGCGTCGGATGTGCTAGGATTTGTGGTAACGGTTTTTCGTAACTTTTTTCTCGAATGTTTGCCAATTATCTGTCCAATTATCTGTCCAATTATCTGTTCCAATTATCGTTTCAATTATCGTTTCAATTAAAGCCAATCAACACGATTCTGGATATACCAGAATAAAATCTCTTCACAGGAAAGTTATACCATGACTCATTCCCACCTGACTCCAAAAGTTTCTGCCGATATTGCCGTTAAACACTTACGGTCCATTGTAGGCGAGTCCTATGTTTTGACTGGTAGTGCTGATTTAAAAACTTGGGGCACTGACTGGACAAAGGTCTATGAGCCTAAACCAATGTGCATAGTCTTGCCACTCACCACGACTGACGTTAGCAAAATACTGGCCTACTGCCACGATAATGAATTGGCAGTGACCCCGTCCGGTGGACGCACCGGCCTTTGCGCAGGTGCTGTCGCAAGTGATGGAGAGGTCGTCTTAAGTTTGTCTCGGATGTCCCAGATTTTGAATGTGGATTCCACCGGTCTGACCATTACTGCTGAGGCCGGGGTAGCCACAGAGGCGTTGCAAGACGCCGCAAAAAAAGTAGGCTTATTTTTCCCCTTAGATCTCGCCTCCAAAGGTAGCTGCCAAATAGGTGGCAATATTGCGACCAATGCCGGAGGTGTTAAATTAATTAAGTACGGAGGCACTCGCGAACAAGTATTGGGGATCGAAGTTGTGCTGGCCAATGGCAGCATTTTGGATATGAACGTGGCGCTTCGTAAAAATAATTCCGGTTACGATCTCAAGCATCTTTTTATCGGTAGCGAAGGCACCCTTGGGATTGTGACCAAAGCGGTGCTGCGGCTCATGCCTAAACCACGCAACCTGCAGTTGGCGATTATGGCTGTTGCTACGTTTGAAAACATCCCTAAAATATTGACTGAGTGCAGTCTTGCGGCTATTTCGGTGACAGCCTTTGAATTCTTTACACAAGTTGCCCACAAGATCGTGCTGGCTCGCTTTGCCGGTGCGAGGACGCCGTTTGCTGTGATTTCTCCCTTCTATGTTTTGGTTGAGATTGAGCAACCAGGCTCAGAGCCAGAGATGGAATCTCTGTTAGAAAAATTATTTGACGCAGGCCTCATAACAGATGCGACCATAGCCGCGAATTCCGCCCAATTTAGGGAATTCTGGGGACTAAGGGAAAACATTACGGAATCCCTGGCCGCCCACGGTCAAGTGCGAAAAAACGATATTTCATTGGCCATAGATCAATTGGATCCGTTCGTAAAAGAATTGGAAAAATTGCTCGGACGAATAATAACGACTGAAGCGGCAAGCACGGTCGCAAGTGCAGCCGTTGACGCCCTTGAGCTTGTGCTTTTTGGGCACATTGGCGACGGTAATTTGCACATTAACTATGTTTCACCAAAAGAGCGTAACCCAAAAGAATTTCAGGCCGCCGCACGCCTCATTGAAGAAGAGATTTTTAAGTTATTGACAAAATTTAAGGGCAGTATTTCCGCCGAGCACGGCATCGGGCTGACTAAGAAAAAGGACCTGCACTTCACTAGAACCGCAGAAGAAGTAGCGTGGATGAGGCAAACAAAAAAAATGTGGGACCCAAAAGGAATCCTCAACCCAGGAAAAATATTTGACCTGTGAGCCCCGCTGCTAATTTATTCAAAACAAGCCACTAACCGTTAAGTTCGCCGGAAATTCGCTTCAATTCGTTTTCCAACTCTACGGGCATTCGAGTTCCAAATTTAGAGAAGTATTCTGAAATTCCAGACATCTCATTTTTCCAAGCGCTTGGTTCAATCGCAAGAAGTTCGCGCATGGTTTCTTTAGTTAGGCCTGTGCCCTCAGTATTTATGGCTGTATTAGTCGGCAAAAAACCAATTGGAGTGCGGACCGCGTCACCCTTGCCCTCACAACGAGCTAAGACCCACTCGAGAACACGCATGTTGTCGCCAAAGCCTGGCCACATGAACCGGCCAGCTTTGTCTTGACGAAACCAGTTGACGTGGAAAATTTTTGGAAGGTTATTGTATTTTTTGCTCATACTCAGCCAATGGTTCCAATAGTCGCCAAAATTGTAGCCGCAAAATGGCTGCATCGCCATTGGATCTCGGCGCACCAAGCCAACTGCGCCAGTAGCAGCAGCCGTCGTTTCTGAGGCGACCGAGGCCCCCAAAAATACACCGTGCGCCCAAGAAACCGATTCCACAACGAGAGGAGAGAGCTCCTTACGGCGACCTCCGAAAATAATGGCAGATAACGGCACGCCGGCCGGTGCTTCAGCTTCTGCGGTGTAGCTTCCACACTGTGAAGCGGACACGGTGAAGCGGCTATTTGGGTGCGCAGCAGGGCCTTTACCAGACTCCCATGCGCGCCCCTGCCAGTCGGTAAGACCTTCGGGAGCCGATTTGGTAAGACCTTCCCACCACGGTTGTTGGTCTTTGGTGACGGCGACGTTGGTAAAAATGGCGTCTTTACTCAGCATATTCAAGGCGGTTGGATTGGTGTCAGAGGCCGTGCCAGGGGCCACACCAAAATATCCAGCCTCAGGGTTAATCGCGTAAAGGCGACCATCTTTACCAGGATGAATCCACGCGATATCGTCTCCTACGGTGAAAACTTTCCAGCCTTTTTCTCTGTAGGCTTGCGGAGGAATGAGCATGGCGAGATTTGTTTTGCCACAGGCCGAAGGAAAGGCTGCTGCGACGTAATGGCGTTTTCCCGCAGGGTTTTCGATGCCGACAATCAACATGTGTTCAGCTAACCAACCCTCTGACTTGGCTTGCCAAGAACCGAGGCGCAGTGCATGACATTTTTTTCCAAGGAGGGCATTTCCACCGTAACCTGAACCAATAGATTTGATCGAGAGCTCTTCTGGAAAATGCACAACCATGCGGCGGTCAGGCGAAAGGTCTCCCGTTGAGTGCAGGCCTTTAACGAACATGCCGTCTTTTTCAATGCGGGCTAGCGGTTTGTCGCCCATTCTGGTCATAATTCGCATATTGAGCACCACATAAGCGCTATCTGTAATTTCAACACCGCAGCGTGATAGTGGCGAGGCAATAGGGCCCATGCAGTAAGGGATGACATACATCGTACGTCCCTTCATGCAGCCAGCAAATAGAGCGTCTACTTTTTTATGACCTTCGTTAGGCTCCATCCAGTTATTATTTGGGCCGGCGTCATCTTTGTGCTTTGAACACACAAAGGTTAGATGTTCGGTTCGAGCGACGTCACTTGGATCTGAGCGGTGCAGGTAGCATCCAGGATGCGTTTGTGCGTTGAGAGCGATCAACGATCCTGCCAATTGCATTTCTTCGATCAAGATCTTTTTTTCATCGTCACCGCCGGTACACCAATGAATTCTGTCAGGTTTAGTGAGGGCGGCGACTTCGCTCACCCATGCAGTGAGAAGTTTATTGGACGTGGTCATATTGATTTCCTAGTGGTTTTACCTAACGCAAAGAGGCTATTTCAAAAAACCGCAATACAGCATTGCGGAGCCAAGAAGCCCATTTAACACGAACTTGGGGGGGAGTGGCAACAAATCTTTTAACCGGTGGCTTTTGCAGAGCCCCCCAGGAACGTCTCTCCACGCACAATCGTTTTACGAACCTTAAATTTAGGCGCTGTGGCCATGGCTTTAATCAATTCGGAGTCTGCTGGGGCGGTTGATTGAAAAAGCAAATAGCAGCATTGATCGCCTGGCGCAATTTCAAGCATGGCTTGGATCAAAGTTGTTGCGTCTGCTGTTTTTGTTATCAGCCCTTCAGCGTTAGCCTGTTCATCGATTTGGGGCGCAGGTTGATCGCCCTCGCGTAGGGAAAAGGTCATGCCTTTATCTACTGCGGGACTTAGGCGTTCTTTTAAGTTGACGGCTTTTTTATGAATACGGCCTTCTGGGTAAGCAATCACAGCGTCTAAAACAGGCAGGGCTCCAGTGAGGTCTCCATTGCGGATTTTCGCCAGCGCCATATTGTAGTTAACGATGGCCAAAATATCTCGTTTGTCCTCAGGGATTGATTCCAAAGTTTTCTCGTAAATTTCGACGCCTTCTTTGCCAAAACCACATTTTGCGCAAGCAATGGCCTTATTGTTTAGATATCCAATAATATTATTCATGCTCTCCATTTTTCCAAGTATGGCTTTCGCGGATTCCGGTGATCCCGTCGCCAGGGCCACTTTGACTTCTCCTTCTTTCACTGTGGTGCTGTCTGGGTCGATGTCTTTAGCGCGATTGATGGAGGCTTCGGCAGCTGACGCGTCGCCAGTTTCAGCCTGAGTTTCGGCGATAGTCACGAGGCGTTCTAAATTCATGGGTGAAACGCCTTGCGCCTTTTGAAAGCACTTTAACGCGGCTTCGTAATGGCGAACAATCATAAGAGATTTACCCAAAATGTTCAGAGCAAATAATGACTCGCCGCCAGTTTTAATGGCCTCGATTGCAAAATCCTTTGCAGCCTCGTAATTTTCTTTGGCGAAGGCGTGCTCCGCACGCAAAACAAACTTCCTGCCAGCCGAAATACTTTCGTCGGCAAAAAATCTTACGAGAAGTTCTTCGGCTTCATGGACTTTTTCTGCGGCGAGGAGTGCACGCACTTTATTTTCAATGGTCTGAGTCTCTGTGGGCATGCGGTCTTGCTGAATCGTCCAAATAACAGCTTTTAGAAACGTAGCGCGCTCCATCGGCTTTTCTGCCATGTTCGCCACGCCCATCTCTCGGATAATTGGCATATCCATTGGTTTAATCAGGGCGCTTAAAACCAGAATCGGGACATTGGTATAGCCAAGTGCGCGAACTCGTTGTAGTAAAAGTGGCCCTGTTACTTTTGGTATTTTCCACTCGGTCACGATCAAAGATGGTTCTGAGTTGGCCTGCATCCAATCAATTGCCGATTCTCCGTCGGCAAAGTCTTGAATCTCGGGGCAGCCGAGCTCAGTAAAAATCGCTTTCACGGACGAACGCACGGAGTCATCATTATCGATGATAACAACCGCCCCAAGTTTTAATATGTTTTCTCCCGGTGCGGAAGCCGCAGGGTCGTCCGTAACTCCTGCTCCAAATAACGCGGTGCGTTTTGCTTGGACTAAGGCAGCCACGCTTGGGTCCATAAATTCAACTTGCCGTAATGTTGACTTGGCGGAATCGGTCGCACCCGAAAGGTGCAGAGCGCAAGCTAGGTCAATTAGTAATTTTGAATTTCCTGGGTAAATATTTTGGAGATTTTTTTCTAGGGTCAAAAGATCGACTGGTTGACTCGTGGCAGTTAAATGGCGACGCAAATATTCGGCGGACGTGCGAGTCGAGTCCCAATCGTTTTGTTCCATTATAGACAATAATTCTTCGAAGCTTTTATTGAGACTGTCTTTGGTAAACGGTTTTGCGTGATAACTCAAAAGTCCGAATTCAAACGCTTTAGAAAGGATCCAAGACTCATTTTCTTCGACTAACAGCGAGACCCGCACGTGATTAAGTTGAGCAAAATTGATCATCATGCGAACAGTGTGCAGACCGTGTAATTCTTGTCCTGTGTTCACGGGCACGATCAGCCAATCTGCAGATTCTGTTTCCAGAATACTATGTGCGTCAGCGATCGAGGCTACAGCTTGAGTATTTGCAAAGCCAAGGGATTTAGTCACTTCGCTTAACAGCTGGCGTACGGAGCCAGAGGAGTCGACAAGGATGACCCTAGCTGATTTGTCTTTAAATTTAGTCTCAATTGCCATTCAATGTTCTCGTCCTAAAAATTGATTGCTATTTGACTTCCATTTGATACAGGCCAAAGCCACACCGCACGGCTATGTATCGGGCACCTTTCAGAAATCTTTAATCCCATTGCCTAACTAAATTTTGGCAACAGTTGGTAATCGTCGAAATTCTTCGATAATCTCTAAGAATTCAAGGCGGGTGAAAACTCGAACTTCAGACCGTGGGCAAGCCGGCTCAACAGTTTGCGAGTTCAGTGGGCCGTCAGGCTAGACCTGAGGAAGGCGGTCGTAAATCATCCTGGCACAATACCATCAACCATCTGTTATGATAGGCATAATAAATATTTTTTAAATTTGCCTAAAGGAAATCTTAACTTTGTCGAAGACCCAATCATGCTCCGCTTGATGCGTTGCATATTAGAGGAAGTTCCACATGAAAAAACATAGAGGAAGTGCCACATGAAAAAATTTTCGATTTTGAATATAGCTGTCATCTTGATTTATGTTGTTATTGCATCTTGTAGCTCTCAAGCAAAGTTTGCTAGCGGCAGCAAGAAATCTTACGATTCTAAGTCTAGTCAAGTATTCAATTTTACATCTTCACTTATTGTCAACGGAAACTTAAAAATAAGTGACGGTGGCCGCTACACTTCATTTGATATCATTCAGTCGGAAAAACAACCGTCACAAGTCATTAAACAGCAGCTGACAAGACGAACCCTTAACGAGGTCTATGAGCAAGGGCACGCTGCGAGAACTTCAAGCGAGGAATTTAAACTGAGTGAAGCCGGAATGCTGGACTTCCTAGTCGTGATTGACGATTCGAAGTCAATGGATGATGAACAGAAATTAATCGCTCCCGGCCTGGCATCCCTCATTGCCGATTTCAAGGATACAAATTGGCAAATTGCGGTGATTTCGATGTCGGATCCATGTGTAAAGGCCGCCAATCTAATTAAAAAATCGGACGTCAACGCGGCTGCAAAATTTGCGGCGGCTGTCCAAAAACCATTCGATCCCCTAGCCACCGAGCAGGGATTTCCAATGGCTATGCAAGCACTCAAAGGTCAATGTAACGGAGCCCTTCGCCCCTGGATACGTCCGGGATCAAGCGTAGGGGTTCTCTTCCTAAGTGACGAAGACAACTGCGGCTCCAATCCCCGTGAGCAGGATCGGTGCATTAATTTACCCGGTAAAAACGCCGCCGAGATTGTCAATTATCTACACAGCATTCGAACCGCCGAGGAGGCGCGGATCTATGCTATTACCGATTCCGACGGGACATGTCCCGACGCAGGCGGCCGTGGCTACATGTACGCTGAAGCGGCCCAACTAATGGGCGGCAGCTCGGCTTCGATATGTCATGATTTCACGACTGCAAATGGTTATGGAGCGTATTTGAGTTCCGTGTCGACGTCCGTCAGCAGAATATTGAAAAAGCAATTTGTCTTAACTTCACGCCCTGATATGACACAATTTGATGCCGTCGTAGATGGCAAACCTTTAGCCCAATCAAGCATTCTTGGAATTGACGGCAGGGTCGTAAAGATTGATCCATTATTAGTGAAAGACGGCCTTAAAATTTCGTTTATTTATACTCATGACGCCATTCCTATGCTAAATGAGGTGCCTGCCCAACCTGCACCAAATCTGAGTACACTTGTTGTGACAGTTAATGGTGCGGCTTTAGTTCAAAATGTTGACTTCCGATACGATCCCATAAAACGGGTTATTGCCTTCTCGCCGCAGCCTCCGGAAGATTCTAAGGTGGTGGTTAAGTACATAGAGGCAAAAGCTTTAAACACCCACTTCGCAACCAACTTCACTGGGGTCCGGCCAGATACTATAAAGGTCACGGTTAACGGCATACCCGCAAGTCAGCAAGATTACTCCTATGAGGCGACGGGCATCAATTTTATCACCGCGCCAACTGACGGCGCCATCATTGCAACCTCATGGAAGACAAACGAGCATAAAATTTTGAGCTACCCGGCGAGCTCAACTGATCCACGTCACCCAACTGCGTGGACGGTAAAAGATCAAAAATCAGGAACCGACGTGGCTGCCGACTGGAAGAATCCGACCATTCATTTCGAGCCAGAAAACGTTGTCGAGAATCGAATTGTTACAGTAACCCTGGATTTCGGTTCGAAGTCTAATGTACGCACCGTTGATTTACCAGATGACCGGATAGATGATGACGTCAAGGTCACGGCCGATGGAAAGTCGAATGTGTGCGAGGTAAAACCAGCACCAGTAGCCTTAGACATGAATGACGCCGAAGGCAAAGCTTTGCTGGCTGAGACGACGCCGGCCACGGCCGATAAGCCAGCTGATAAAGAAGCTGATAAAGCAGCCGATAAAGCAAACAATTCGGACTGGAAAGCACGTTATAAAGGTAAAGACCTCAGTTTTCAATGTGTAGCAGGAAATGATTTCACAGAACTTTCGATTGATTACAAACACGAGGTACAGCGAGTCAATAAATTTGTAGTGCCTCTACCTCAGGCGGTTGATCCAAATGACAAGGATCTTGGATGGAAGGTTTTCTTGAATGGAAAACCCACCACTGAATTTAAGAGAAGTGGATTGGAGATTGAATTAGAGGACAGTCTTCTCCCACCACAAACGAAGGTCGATGTAGAGGTTATTACTTACAACTAAAGTCAATATGCCGTGGAGCAATGGAATAAAAAATTATTGCTCGCGGCAGTTTAACGGATCCCTTAATTTTTCGAAATCATTCCGCGTATTTTACCGATAAGCTGTGGGCGATAGTGGAGTCGACTACTTTTGCAAGAGTCAACGTTAAGCCAACCAAACTGTAGTCATCTGATTGCAGTTCAACACCATCCACAAAGACCTGCAGCGTATTTGCTCCGATCGGCCCCTTTAACGTAAACGTCGTAGCGCCTCCTGATGCCTTTATGGTTTCCGCAAGTGTTGCGAATGATGGCGCCCAATCAGGCAAGCAGATGTCAAAGGCTTGACCTCCAGAACCTTGCTCCATCACGGCATATTGCTGGCCTACGCTGGCGATGAGGCACGCACCATTCCCGCCCTTGGTGACGCCGCGAAACGAAAATACTTTAGGCGGTCTCCCCTGACCAATTGAAGCCGTGCTTTTTAGAAAGTCGACGCCAGATATTTTCGTGGAGTCATCGTCGGTAACAAAGACAAAAGCATGAGGGACGTTTGGCCTGAAATAGGGCGTCACAAGGTTCGAGGATGCCAAGAGTGCGGCGTCAAAGCTGCCAACAGCCTTATTAATTTGGACCCCCCCTGCCGCCGCGGCCGAAGCTGGTAATGCTAGCCCCAATTTACCCGAGGCTAAACTCAACAAGATAATTTTAACATCTATTCGAGTGCTCACCGATTTTACAAACGCTTCGAAATTTTGCCTGACTTGGGAAATATTATCAGCCATAGAACCAGAGTTGTCGATCGCCCAAACGAGGTCTAGGGCAGACTGCCGGCCTGCGGCAATTGGAAAATCTTCGGTCGTTTTGGCGATCTCGGGCTTTTTGGTAAGCACCTTTTGCGCAGGACGCTGGACCGCGCTCCCACCTGTAAAGGAAGAACTTTTGCAGGACATCATTGACCCAAACAAAAAAATTAAGATTATGAATATAATTTTCATTTAAGCCTCAAATTTTGTCGCACGCCAAGAAACTCTCAAAATCGATTTGGGAGGTATCGGCAAATTATCGTGAACACTTAAGAAAACAGTACAAGCCTCTGAAAATAAACACTTTCTTTAGGCCAATTGCGAAGCGTCTTTTTTGTCATAAAAAAATCGACCTCGTTTGGGAGGTCGATTTAGATGCTATGAATATAGACACCTTGTACAGATTATTATAATTGTTTTCTATGATTAAACAAAAAAGAGCAGATATAAAGCCGATATTTCGTCAAACCTCTGATATCTTAATAATAACTCGTCAAACCCCCACGAGGCGGCCCGGTATATAAATGCTACCAATTTTAAAAGGGATGCTAGAGATGGTTTATATCTCTCGGCAGACCTCCAATAAAATGTAAAAAAAGGTATATCTGAGCAACGGCCGTATGTATTTTGTGTTTGCACTATTAGCCGGTCACCAGCGACGGAAAGCGAGAGATTGCGAGCCTATGAAAACTATTGTCGTAAACGTTCTAAAAATGTCGATTGTCGGCCTTCTACTTTGGTGGATGGTGGCCTCCGGAAAATTATCTTGGGAGCCGTTGGCCGTATTCCTGCGCCGTCCCGATGCTATCTTTGCAAGTGTCGTGATTTGGGTTGTAGGGCCCCTATTCCTTGGCACTCTCAGATGGTGGTTACTAATTCAAGGTGCTGGCCTTCAATGCCGTTATTTTTACGCAATGAAGCTGCAGACGATTGGCTACTTTTTTAATACGGCCATGCCAGGTGCGGTGGGTGGTGATATCGTTAAAGCCATTTATATCGTGAAAAGTCAGGGTGGTGCAGAAGCGAAGACGCCAGCTATGGTGACGGTGGTACTCGATAGAATCGTCGGATTAATCGGTCTTTTTCTCATGAGTGTCGTAACGGCCAGCTTTTCTTACCAGCAGTTATCTCAGAATCCCGTAATCGTTCAGCTAATGACCGGGCTTGGCATCGTTGTCGTTTTGAGCATCGTTTTTTTGACGATGGTTTTTATTCCATATAAAAATAGACCGGACCCGATCGCAAAAATTTTAGCTTATCGCATGCCTGGATTCACAATCCTAAGCCGCATCTACGCAGCATTGAGGACCTACCGGGAACGCCCGTGGATTATTTTGGGCACGATCGCGCTTTCAGTCGTCCTCCAGGTGGTGTTCTTGTGGTATCTGGGTTTTATTGGCCGCATTTTGTACGGGGATGAGGCGTTTGATCCGTCATTGCTCGCACCAATATTTCCTTTTGGAATTCTAGCCACCGCCATTCCGCTTGCGCCCGGTGGGATGGGAGTTGGACACGCTGTATTTGAGCGCTTGTTTGCACTTGTAGGTCTCCCCGGCGGAGCAAACGTATTCAACGCTTATGCCTTGAGCCAACTGGTTCTAAATTTATTAGGATTTATTCCCTATTTGGCATTAAAAAAACAAGGTCCAAAAGCTGGTTTCGACCGAAGTCAAGTCGAGGACATGGCGGCAACCATCTAATTTTTTGCAAAAGAGGTGTGATTTGTCGACTCTGTCCCGCACGGGTGCAATCGTTTCCTATGATCTGATCGGCGACAGCGCTCTGCCCTGCGTTACTCTCGTTAATGGACATACGAGGTCTAGTTCCGATTTTAGAATGATGGCCAGAAATCTCGGCGAAGCAGGGTTTAGTGCCTTGCTAATTGATAACCGCGGCGCCGGCAAATCAGAGGTCACCCAATCGTTTACCATTAAAGATATGTGGGACGACATTGTCGCTATTTGGGATGACATAGGCGTTCAGACGTCGCATTTACTGGGCATATCCATGGGGGGCTTTATTTCCCAAGGACTCGCCATAACCCACCCTGAACGCGTTGATCGCCTCATTTTGGTTTCCACTGCTCCCGAAGAAAAATTTATTGTTTCTACTGGCCCAGGCTGGAGCGTTGACAATGGCAAAATTGAAGAGAAATTGGCCGCCTATTTTGCTCCAGGATTTATCGATAGAAATCCCTTACTTTTTTCAACTATGGTGGCACAAATCCGTCAGGCAGCCGTATCTGGTAAATTTTTAGAGCGTTCTAATTTGCAGCGTGACGCGATGAAAGGGGCCACGCTCACGGCAATGCTTGGCAAAATTCAAGCAAAAACACTAATCATTCATGGGGGCCTTGACCAAGTGATCCCAGTGGCGGCGGCAAAGGTACTTCAGACAGAAATTTACGGAGCAAAAATGGAAATTTTGCAGAATGCCGGGCATCTGCTTTTGGCCGAGACGCCCAAAGATCTCTACCGCTTGGTGATTGATTTTTTGCGCGGTGTCTAAAGCGTTCCTGAAATGATGCGAATCTCTTGTTCAGAAACTCCGAGCTCACGCGCAATGCGTTCAGGCTTGACGCCTCTGACCAGAAGTGCACGGATGTCGGCGAGACGACGATCTTCGAGTTGACCGACGACCTCCTCCCATGCACCGCCCGCGTTCAAAAGCTTAGCCACATTTTCAGCGCGTGCAACAACAAGGGATAAATGCTCGCTCTCCTTTTTCGCGGCCTTAGAAAGTTGAGAAATAAACATCTGCTTTTCGTTCAAGGCGCGCATTGGACCGTCCAATTTTTGGGAGATCTCACTGATGATCGAATCCACCTCTCGCGTAATTTCGGCGACTCCCTGCTTCACCTCTTGCTCGGCTTCAGTGGCGAGCACTTGAACCTGATCTCTTAGAGTGCGAACTTGTGATTGAGTGGCTGAGAGTTCGGAACGAATTTGCTCACGAAGATCTGCTAGCATAGCCCGCTCTTCGGTTAGCTCTCGCACTAATCCTTGCCCAGAAATTTGTCGGCTTTGCAAACGCAAAAACGCAGCCACAATCACGAAATCGGCCGCTATCAACGCGATTAGTAACGCTGTAATCATGGCTCAACCCTCCTGAAGGAAGCTTCTCAATACAAGCTCGTCGGTCTCGTCGATGCTAACAGTCTGCACTGTGACCACTTTCTTTTTTCCGCGACGCCCGATAGCCTCGCTGCTAATCACCTTTGCAAGGATCGGAAAACGAGCCGGTTGATCGACTCTGCGATACTGTACAAACCTCAATTTGCGCTGCCAATAATCGGGAATGTCCAAATGAATGCGCAACAGCGCGCCGGGGGCATAAGCCTCGGTGGTACAAAACTCTATTCCTTGGGGACTTATGTGCATACTTTGCGTGGACGCTAAGACCACGTCGTCACTAGGTAGTCCAAATGCCCCGTAACGCATAGAAACTTTGCGGTTGCTACGCGGAAAATTTTTGATTTGAGTGACATCAAATTTTGGAGCCGTGGTAACAGCACTTACCACCTCCAAACTGGAGATGGGCCTTGAGGACAAAATTTCCGAGGTAGGATCCGGACTTTTTGATGGAGTTTGTGAAGGAAGTTTGTTCATTGTTTTTCACCTAATTTGAATTGATTATCCAACTTTTTGCAGATTTGAATACACTTTTGCAATTTTTTCTGCCAGTGTTGCGCCGGTAAACGGCTTCACAATGTAATTGCTGACCCCACTCTTTACGGCCTCAATGATGTTTTCTTTTTCAGCCTCCGCAGTGACCATCAAAAATGGAAGGTGCTTAAATCGCGCATCTGCACGCACAGCCTTCAAGAATTCAAGTCCGGTCATGTTCGGCATGTTCCAGTCACTGATCACAAATTCGATGTCAGGCGTTGATTCAAGCATTTTGAACCCAAGCTGCCCATCCTCTGCTTCGACGAAATTTGTGTAGCCGTTTTGCCGCATCAAAGTCTTTACAATTCGGCGCATCGTTGGAAAATCATCTACAACCAAAATTTTCATGTCCGGTCTACCTAGTGCCATATTCAAATCTCCAAAAGTTGGGTGTTAAGTTCAATTTAGGTGTTACTAATCGGACAAAATCGCACGGTGCCTTTTCAGTTTATCAATCCCTTGGGAATGAAGCTGACTTACTCTTGATTCGGTCACCTCCAAAATTTTCCCGATCTCCTTCAAATTCAAGTCTTCAAAGTAATAAAGCTGCAAAACCAATTTTTGTTTATCGGGAAGCTCCTCTATGTGTCTTCTCAAAATATCCTTAGCGGAGGCGTTGCGTAGTTGTGCAAACGGATTTTTAGAATTTGGATTTTCAAGGGAATCCAAAAGACTACGTCGTTCAGGCGCACCATTCGTCCCACCGAGGTCGTCGATGGATAGTAATTGGACACCTTTAACGCGGGAGTTCAAGCTGAAATACTCTTCAATCGCCATGCCGAGTGCCTGGCTCAATTCGTCGTCACTGGCCTTTCTACCCAATTTTTGCTCAAGGTCTGAAGCCGTCCGGTCAAGCCGCTTTGCTTTGTCGCGAACAGACCGCGGTATCCAGTCTTGACTCCGCAATTCGTCGAGCATCGCTCCGCGAATTCGAAATTCGGCGTATGTTTTAAATTTGTTGTCCCGGCCAGGATCGTATTTGTCAATCGCATCCATTAGTCCGATGACGCCACTACTGATCAAGTCGTCAATTTCTATGTTGCTCGGCAGCCGCGAAGAAATTCTTTGAGCCACAAATTTTATAAGCGGTGCATAGTCCAAAATGAGTTGGTCCCGCAAACTTCCGTCCACTGCTTGAGTCTCTTGCTTATATTTTTTTACGAGTGATTTCATCTATGGTGCCCCAATAATTGATTTCATCTAGTATCTTACAGCATTTTTACTCGAACTAGTTACAAGCCAATATTTTGGCGCCCTGTGGAAGGCGTCGACATGGCCTCCCAAACCGAATTCAATCCCCCAGAACTAGTGCGCAATTCTCCGGAATTTAGTAATTGCAAAATTTGACCCCACGCTTGACTCCAGCCTTGTCCACACAGTGACGCTAGGGTTCCCTCACATCCGACACGGCGTGCTAGTACAGAACGAACCAGGCTATTATCGCGTGGGACTGTCCCAGCAAAGTGTACGGTTGAATCGCAAAATTTCAGTGCAACCTCAGCCAGTCGCGCCGCGACGCGTTTGCCTTCGTCGTTATTTATGGCTTGATTCACGATTAATGCGCATCGATGTCTGTCGTGCTCTTCAGCCATTATTTTTATGACCGCGTATGCATCTGTGATTGCGTGTGGTTCTGGCGTTGTCACGACAACAAAAATATCGCTAGTGCTATTTAGTGTTAATACAGATTCGGAAATACCGGCGCCGGTGTCGACAAAAACATAGTCGTAGAGGTTGGGCAAACGGGCGAGCTCGTGAACAAGAAAACTTCGGCTAAGCGGCGTCATGTTGGCTAATTGCGAAACGCCCGTTCCCGAAGATATGACATCGATACCGCATGGGCCGCGGGCGATAATCTCACCAATGGTTTTTTGGCCTTCGAGCACATCCTTTAGTGTACCAGAGGGCTCAAGTCCCATAACGATGTCGACATTTGACAGCCCCAAGTCACCGTCCACGATCAGCACACTGGCCCCAGATTTGGCTGCTGACAGCGCCATATTGATTGTCGACATAGTCTTTCCGACTCCGCCTTTGCCACTTGTGACTGCAATTATTTTTCCCATGACAATTCTCCCAAAGTGATTGTGACATCTGTGACAGTTAGTCTTCTCGGCTTACCTTAAATAACTGTCCAGCAATCGACTCGCGGGACGCTCGCTCGGGGACGTCTGATGGCAAGTGGGACCACGACAGCCAACTTAAGGGCAAAGACCATTTGCAGGAAGCATTGAATACGTCTCCCCACGCAGGAACTTCGTCCAATTTAGAAAAGGCAACACTCGATATTCCAATTGTGCTGAAATGTCGAATGGTACGATCTTGAAGGGTCTGTTTTTCCGTGGCGCTCAACACCAAATGAAACTCTAGGGAAAGGCCCTGGTTCTTTATAATTTCTAGGGACACCAAGCTAGACGTATCGACAGGATTCCTTCCGGCCGTGTCGACCAACAGCAAGTCCACGTCTCGAAGCCGCATAATGGCTGGTTTCAACTCCTCAGCCCTACTGATAATAAGGTGTTCGACGCCGAGAATTTTGCTGTAAATTCTGGTTTGCTCGCTGGCGCCGAGTTTCTCTGAGTCCCAACTAATGATGGCGACTTTGTGTCGATCCTTTTTAGTCACCGCGGTCGCAATTTTCGAAATGAGCGTACTTTTGCCGGCGCCAGGCGTTCCTAAGATGACGTGAACGTTGGTCATGCCTGAGACGTTCGTCCACTTAGGTGCAATTTTAATTCGTTTCATCAGCCACCGCATTGCAAGGTCCTCATAATATTTTTCGATACCGTCGCCCGCGATACTGACAATTGAAGCTGGTGCCGGCAGTGATGCTAGATGACGATTCAACTCCGTGATGATCGCGGGGTCGACCCCAGCAGCAGTGAGGGTGCGGTCAATCGCAAAAACATGAGGAGGTATATTAGCACCAGATTTTTGTTGCCGAAGTAAGTCTAGTACCAAGGATTTCAAATCATAAATGCCGCCCTCGATCAGTCTCGATTGGCGAGCCGTGGCCATTGTTTCGCCAAGAACCGCAAGCCTACCGCTGACGTCGGAGTCGAAATTGTTGCGCGCTGGTGTCACATCTTCACCGCCACGAGTTCTCGCTTCGGCTCCAGCCTTAGAGGTGACAGAGGCCGCGGCGGTTACCTCGAATAATTTTGGCATCCCTTCTGCACTTGCGGGAAATTCTTTTGTGGAGAGGATCACCGCGTTTACGCCGAGCTCACGCTTTACCGCTGATAGTGCGTCTCGCATACTCGTAGCTTCAAATTTTCGGACTAGCATCTTAGTAACCTCCTCGTATTTAGAACTTCTTAAAGTTTAACCTCACCAACTTTGTTTGTCGCGATTTCTGACGGAATTTCATCAAAGGCTAAAACCACAACACCGGGCACAAATCGATTAATCAACTTCCGTAGGTCCCACCGAATCCTTGAGCCGCAAACGAGAACGGGCATTGTACCTAGCGAGTCAAATTTCCGCATCGTCTCAGCAATCTGATTTAGCAGTCGTTCGACATAGCGTGTATCTATGTTGAAGTATGTGGTGCCGTCTTCTGCAGTTTGAAGTGCACCAACCAATACATCTTCCACAGCACGGTCTAGTGTCGCAATATGGAGGGTATTTTCATTTGCTAAATACTTCTTAATTATACCACGACCTAGAGCCTTTCGAACGTAGCGGGTGAGCGTGTCGGGGTGGGTCACTTTTTTGCAATGATCCGCCAACGTTTCGAAAACACTATGCATATCGCGGATACTTACCGATTCCGCCAAAAGATTTTGTAGCACTTTAACGACATCTCCAAGGGACAATCGATCGGCGCCTAAGACCTCTTCAACCACTTTCGGAGCATCGGCCTTCAAGTTGTCAATTAATTTTTGCGTTTCCTGCCGGCCCAATAAATTGTGCGCATTTTCTCCAATAAGCTTTGTCAAGTGAGTTACAATGACCGTCGGGCAATTTACGACCGTGTAACCGCGAAATGTCGCCTCATCTCTTTGAGACGACTTAATCCAAAGGGCATCGAGGCCATAGGCCGGCTCTTTACCTTTGATACCTTTGACCGGGTCCGTAATATCGCCCGGGTCCATCGCAAGCCAGTGGTCGACGATAAGATTGCCGCGACCAATCGTATTGCCCTTGAGAAGAATTTGATATTCTCCAGGCTTCAATTGAATATTATCTCGGACCATAACCATCGGCACAATGACCCCCAGATCTTGGGCGAATTGTTTTCTAGAGCTAACAATTCTCTCGAGCACTTCGCCGTCTTGGCTAGTATCAACAAGTGGCACTAGTCCAACTCCAACTTCGAGACTTAGGGTGTCGACATGGAGCATGGTTTCGATCGAATCAGAGGTTCCCTCAGATAGACGGTTTTTATTGGCCTCATCGGCGATTTTGGCGGCACCCCTCTCTGCGACTACAGCAGCACTGTGCCGTGCAAGGTAAAAGAACGCCGTAGCTAAAGCCATAAATGCGAAGAATGGAAATCCTGGCAAGCAACCTAAGACAAACATAAGTCCACAGCAAACATAAAGGGGTTTTGTGTGGGCGATTACTTGTCCCTGAATTTCCTCGCTTAGACCGGTATCCGTGGAGCTTCTGGTGACGACGATACCTGCAGCGATGGAAATTAGTAGGGATGGTATGATTGCGACGAGACCGTCACCGATGGAAAGTAGTGTGAATTTCGCGGCGGCATCTTGGAACGTTAGACCATGCTGTAGCACTCCGATAGCTAGTCCTACAATGACGTTGATCATGGTAATGATAATGCCGGCGATAGCATCTCCCCTTACGAACTTCGAGGCACCGTCCATGGCTCCGTGAAAATCCGCCTCGCGTTCCACTTTTTTGCGGCGGCGCTTGGCTTCATCACGGTCAATCGCACCCGCATTTAGCTCGGCATCAATGGCCATTTGCTTTCCGGGCATGGCGTCTAAGGTAAATCTAGCACTAACTTCTGCAACCCTACCAGAACCCTTGGTGATGACGAAAAAGTTAACCACGTTCAAAATAAGAAATATCACGACTCCGACAAAATAGTTGCCGCCCACGACGAAATCCCCAAAGCCTTTGATAACATGTGACACTTCACCGGTTGCACCGTGGAGCAAAATTGATCTGGTGCTCGCGACGTTTAATGATAGGCGTAGGCCGGTGGTCAAAAGCAAGATGGTTGGAAAGGTTGAAAAATCTAGAGGCTCCTTAATATAAGTTGAAATCAGCAAAATCAGAACGCCCATCGTGATTGAGATCGCCAATAGTATGTCCAAAAGGAACGCGGGCAAAGGCACCAACATCAGAAAGACGCCGCCCACGATGCCGACTGCGAACTGAACGTCCGTACTTTTGACGAGGTCCAAGAAGCTCGGACCCTTAATGCCCATTTCTTCCTGATTTTTAAGTACAGATTTTGCGGTGGCCAGTGCCATGACTTATCCTCACAATTCTTGGACGTTGGGTTGCGTGTTGGCGTTGGTTTTTCTCGGAACTTTTATGCCCTTTAATTGAAAAATAAACTTGATTATCTCGCTGACGGCTTGATACATGCTCACAGGAATTTCATCGCCCTCCTTGACAGCTGCATATAAGGCACGTGCTAAAGGGACATTCTCGATAATTGGAATATCAAGTTCTTTAGCCAGTTCACGCATCTTGAGGGCGAGAAAGTCCACGCCCTTCCCGACGACCAATGGTGCTGGCATGCCGACCTCGTACTTTATGGCAATAGAGTAATGGGTCGGATTGGTCACAAGAACGGTCGCCGTCTTGACGTGGTCGAGTGTTTTCCTATTTGCAATTTCTCGCCCTAATCGGCGCATTCTCGCCTTAACATGCGGGTCGCTCTCCCGTTGTTTGGTTTCCTCCTTCACTTCTTGTTTCGTCATTTTCATTTTATTTTCAAGGGTAATAAACTGGTAGAGAAAGTCGGCGGCGCCGATAAATAGCATGAGTCCCACGACCCCCCACAGAAGTTGCCTGGTGATCTCGGCCCAATAGACCCACGAAGCGGCGTAATTGACGGCAAGCAACCCTGGAATTTGCTTCCATTCGCCGGCAAGCACAAGCCACGCAATGACGGATACAGTGCCGAGTTTGGCTGTGCTCTTGAGAAGGCCGACGAAGGTTTCCATACTAAACATCCGAGCAATGCCCGGAAACGGATTTAGTTTTCCCCAATTTGGCTCCAGTTTGTCCCACGAAAAGTTAAATTGAGTTTGCAGCATAGTGACGATGGTCCCGGCACTCGCGGCGATCACAAAAACTGGCAGTATTATCGTCAAAATGTCGACCCAAATTCCACTG
>CANJQY010000049.1 GCA_947476525.1 Oligoflexales bacterium | reverse complement strand
CAGCAGCACCGCCAGCAGCTCCGGCTAGTAGCACGCCACCAAAAACTGGCGGCTAAGTCTAATCCTATGCTGCACAGCCGCATTCGCGACATTCAATCTCAAATCACTCGCGCCACCCTGAGCGCAAAGCGTCCCGAGGGGTGCGTGCGCCTGGTTGCTGTATCAAAAAAACAATCCGTCCAAGCGGTCAGTGAGGCCCATGCAGCGGGGTTGATTGAATTTGCTGAAAACTACGCCGATGAGCTCTGTGAAAAAGTAGAAGCCTTAAGGGCCCAAAAAAATATTCGCTGGGTATTTATCGGACAGCTACAATCAAACAAAATCGCAAAAATTGTTCGCTGCGCCCATGAAATCCAAAGTATTTCATCGGAAAAACACGCTCGCCTCATCGACCGCCACGTGGCGGATCTTAATCAATCGGAATATCCCGTCTGGATCGTCGTGAATGCGGCGGCCGAGGAGTCGAAGCAAGGTGTTTCGTTAGGGCAATTACCTCAACTGGCTCAATTTATTAGTCGCAACTGCCCCCACCTATCCCTTCAAGGCATCATGGCCATCCCCCCACAAAGTTACTCGGACGAAGCCTGGGCTGGGCCTCTGAACTATTGCGTGCCGCCCCTTTACAGCGACTTGCGCAAGGCGGCAACTGGCACAGGTGCGGGACGTTTAAGCTTGGGGATGAGCGGTGATCTAGGGTTGTCTATCGCCGCAGGCTCCGACTGTGTTCGCATTGGGACTGCCATTTTTGGTGTACGAGACGTCAGTAAAACCTAATTTAACACTCAATCATTATGGGTCCCTCAGTAAGGGCCATTTTATTGAGGGGCTCCTTTATTGAGGGGCTCCTTTATTGAGGAACCACTTGACCACGGATGCAGACAATAATATTATTTGAGTCAGATACCAATCTGAAAACAAAGTAAGGAATTCATATGCCAAACGCACTCATCGGAATGATTTCATTTTTCGTCGATCTTTTTTGTAATATGGCACAAGTGGTGGTCATCTCATCCATCATTATTTCTTGGCTAGGCGCTGACCAATACAATCCAATTGTGCAGCTTATTCGCAATATCACGGAGCCGATGTACCGCCCGTTTCGTCGAATGACTCAGGGGTTCAGCGGCCCCATCGATTTATCGCCAATGATCATTCTTTTTATCATCACAGGCATCCAAAGAGGCGTTCTCCCTTATCTTAAAATCATGTTGCTAAATCCGACTTGAATAAAAAGTAATTTTTTGGAGTACTTTTCTCGTGAGCCTTTGGCGTCAATTTTTAACTTTACTTCTGGTGCTAACAATTTTCGGCGCCTGCATTGAAATCGGCACGAATTCTGGAAAGCTAGAACGTCAGGCCTGGAAATTAGTGAGCGTCGCACCGCTATCCTCACTGAATACAAACCTAATCAACGTGATAACGTTGGGACACCGAGGCCTTTACGACGATTTTGCAACGATTTGGACGGTTCAATTTCTTGCGGAAAGCAACTTAGCGTCAAAAAGCACCGCCGACGAGGTCTACGCTGCCATTGATTCCGTAACGCGGCACCATCCGAAATTCGAATCCCTGTACATAATCGGTTGCTTTACCATGGCCGACGTTTTTAAGAGGTTTGATCGCTGCGAAAAGATCAGTTCCGACGGAATGATCGCTTTCCCTCGCAGTTACCAGATTCCAATGGTGGAGGGCGTTTTGTTAATGAATGAGTTGAAAGACAATTTGAAAGCCGCAGCTTTTTTTCAGTTAGCGGCAGCGGCTCCCGGCAGCCCTAAATACCTAAATAGCGTTGCAGAAAAACTTATTAAAAAAGGATTTCTCGACGGGCAAGAACTAAACGACAGTTTGAATTTATTACGAGATATTCCTGGTGGATCCAAAATTTTAGATTTGATGCGTGAACGATTAAAACAACACGAAACCGCACCTGCTCCCGGAGGTCAATAATGTCAACAAATTTTGAGGGGTCTAGGCCTACGTCATTTCTCTCGTTACGAGGTCTAGAAAAAACCTTTAGGCCTGACGCCTTGAAGCCGCCGATACAATTGCTAAAAGGTCTTGACCTCGATTTTTTTGAGGGCAGCTGCACTGGCCTAGTGGGCCATAACGGGGCGGGTAAAACCACGACTATCCGCATGATCCTAGGCTTGATTTTTCCTGATCGCGGACAAATACTATTTCGCGGGCAACCCATCACCAAGGAGAATCGCGCCACCATCGGATACATGGCTGAAACCGCACGCTTCCCCGGCACGTTAACTCCAACAGAGATTCTACGAACCCAGCTGGCGATTTACCACGTCAAGCCGTCGAGCAGCCACGCTAAACTAATTGACAGTAAGTTGGAATCCGTCGGTTTATTCAAGGATCGCAACCGTGCCCTTAAGAACTTTAGCAAAGGCATGCAACAACGGCTCGCGTGGGCCCACGCCACAATTCACGAACCAGATTTGTTGATCCTTGACGAGCCTTTTTCGGGCCTAGACCCTATCGGACGAATCACGATGAAAAACTGGATTCTTGCCGAGAAAAAGCGCGGGGTCTCGATTCTCCTCTGCACCCATGAGTTGCCTCAAATCATGTCTTTATGTGATCACATACAAATCTTGCGAAATGGCAAATTAGTTTATTCTTCGTTAGACAAAAAACAATCGAGCGGCGCGTTATACGAGGCTCTTCCAAAATACTTTGTCGACATCAGTGGTGTGACACCGGCGGATGTCGAGGCGTTGCGGGCAGCTCATAAACTGGATCCTTGGCAAACCCTTCACCAAGACGGATTTTTGGTGCAGCTAGGTTTCAAAGACTATCCCTCGGCAACCAGCTGGCTGGCTCCATGTTTGGCCAAAGGCTATGTGATCGTTCGGTTTGGAGACGACAATAGTGCGTCTGAAGAACAGCTGCTGATTCATTTTAAGGAGGAATTTACACAATGACTGCTTGGTGGAGTTTATCCAAAGAAGCCTTTTTAATTTTACGGCGAGATCGAGTTTTTACGCCGGTTGTCACGGTTGGAATTATCGTGGCGTTATTTGCAAATATTGCCAGTAACTGGGGCATCGATTCCTACGATAAAATACTATTTGACATCGGCATCGCAGGATTTCGGATGACCGGGGGCGCCGTGGCAATGCTGTGGGGAGTGCGAATGATTGCAGACCCGATAAAAGATCGCAGCATTGAGCTCAGGCTGGCTTCACCGTCAGCGAGGTTTAGCTGGCTGATGTCGCGTTTTGTGGGTTTGAGTTTTTGTCTGATTTTGATGGGATTGATCTTTGCCGGGGTTTGGCAAGGGCTAATGCTTCTCAACCATTTTGGGAGCATGACTAACCTGCAAAATTGGGCGATTGGATTATTAGTTTTGGAGTGGATTGTTTTAGGCTCGTTAGCCTTATTGCTTGGGACGCTGGCCGGCCTTTCTACGGCACTTTTTTCGGCCTTTGCATTATGGCTCACAGGGTTAGTGGCCCCTTTAGTGGCGGCGACCATGGGCCCAAACAGCGATCCCTTTCAAAAACAAGTGGTAGAGTTTATAGCCAATATTTGGAATTTTCAGCGTTTCAACTTAATCGACCAGCTAGAGATTGGGTCCAATCACGTGCTTCTCAACGATCTATACCCTCGTCTTGAGTGGGCTGGCTGTGTGCTGGCGGGCTGTTTGACGCTGGCAGCCTGGGCCTTTCAAAAGAAAGATATGACCTAGGCTGGGGACCGACGGCCTGACAGCACAGCCCTTGTCAGACTTTAAGTTGCGTTTTTTGTAATTGATCTTGATAATTGCATTTAAAAGCATTAAAAACACCAGTTAAGGCTGGATTTTATGTACCACTATGAAATGAATGAACAAGTTATCAAACGCGAGAAGTCGGCAGCGCGTGAGCTGCGTAAGACTCGTTGGTGGCAAACCAAAATTGCATGCCATGCAAAATGTAATTATTGCCTAAAAATATTGACAAAAGATGAGTGCACTATGGACCACGTCGTGCCTATTGTAAGGGGTGGACGCTCCACCAAAGGCAATATTGTGATCGCATGTAAAGCGTGCAACAATGAAAAAAAAGACCGCCTTGTGACGGATTGGATGATGGAGCGAGCCTCACATGCCGCAGGACTTCATGAGCCAAGAGACCAAGGCGAGAAATAAAATCAGTTGGATATAGTGATGCCAGCGAATCGCGCCGGTTGCAGACGAACCCTTATTTCCTCGTTGTTTACGAATAGCCTGATCATATGCATCAGGACCACCACCATTCGAACCGCGTTCGGCGCCTGCTCTTGAGGTTTTTTTGGGCTGATCTTTTGGGGCGGCGTAACTAAATTTAGTTACTTTAGATTTATCAGTCATTGGTATCGTGGTCCTTGCAAAGTATGTTACAACATGTGTTTTCTGATCGCTATATTTCCAAAGGCTTTATGACTTCCTTGCACTTACAAAACTCCTCGGCCATTCAAATTCATAAACCTATTGTTATTGTACCTACCTATAATGAAGTCGACAATGTTGGACCCCTCGTAGGCCGAATTTTCGCCGCCACTCCTGACATTGAAATCTTATTTGTGGACGACAATAGCCAAGACGGCACCAAGGCGAAAATTCATGACCTCATGGCACAGCACCCTGGGAAGGTCCACATTTTGCAACGCGCTGGAAAATTGGGACTAGGCACCGCCTACGTTGCAGGGTTTAGGTGGGCGATGGCCCAGGGCTGCGACGCCCTCATAGAAATGGATGCCGATCACTCTCATGACCCCAAAGAACTAATCGTATTCCTTGATAAACTGAAGGCTCACGACGCGGTCATAGGCAGCCGTTACTGTGTGGGGGGAGCCACCGAAAACTGGAGCTTCATTCGCAAATGTATCAGTCAATTCGGAAGCTTGTATAGCCGTACAATTCTCGGCTTGGAAATCCTCGATTTAACCGGCGGGTTCAACGCATGGCGTCGCGAAACCTTGACCTCTATTAATATAGACCTCGTACGCAGCGAAGGCTATTCATTCCAAATTGAGCTAAAGTATCGGGCCCAGTTAGCCGGGAAGTCCATTATTGAAGTTCCCATCCTATTTTCGGAGCGCCGCGCAGGGCAGTCTAAGATGAGTCTGGCCATCGTCATCGAGGCCATGCTTCGGGTCTGGTCCCTTCGCTCCATCAAATCAGAGGTCGCCACGACCTCCCTTACCCCCAGCTAAATAGGCTGCCCCCACATACATATACCCTCCAAAAGCCACTGTTGTCACCCCAGACCCCTGTCATTTTATTAGACACTGCATCCATGAATTATACATCCAGCGGCACTCCCGCAGCCCTGCCACGGCTTGGCAAACATTGTAACACTCTAATATTAAACGATAATTTAATGAATCATCAGTTTTCCTAATGGTTGGCACGGGTCTTGCTCCTTAAGCTTAACCACAATTTTAGGAGATCTGATCATGAAAAACGTTAAAACCACAATCCTTGCAATTCTTGGAGTCGCTATGGCCAGCCTATGGCCATCCAAAGCACTCGCCCGTCGCAGTGACCGCGAAGGCCTCAACTTCGGTACCTCGTTTCGAATCCTCGATAACGACGACCGCGGTCAGCAGAGCTCAGTTAGCGACCAAAACACCCGCACAAAAAGTTCCGGGCAAGCGTTCAGTCCTTATTTAGGTTACTCCTTCGGAGCTATTAACCTAGGCCTACTCATGAACATCGAAAACAAGTCAGAGACTTTTACTGAAAGCAACATTGACAAAAACCAGTTGATCAGCCGCGACGCTCAAACCTCCGGTAAGTCTCTTGGCTTATTCTCTCGCTTCAACTTTGGTAAGGTCATGTTCTTTGAAGCAGGACTAGGCATGTACAGCCAATCTTCCACCGTACAATCTGAAACTCGCTCAACGGATGGTGAATTGTTTGCTGGTAGCCATAGCACCCACAAATCCTCAGGCGTAGGACCTGGTTACCACCTCGGCGGCGGCCTTGAGATACCTGTCGACAATGGATTTTTCTTCTCAACTAGCTTCATGGCTCACAGTTATCAGTTGCACGATACCACCAGAAGCAGCTACGGTAGCGTTATCGGCAGCCAAGAAAAACGCGAACTCTCTTTCGGAATCTCTTACTACAACTAAGACCGGCTTGCCGCCCAAAGGGATGATGACGAATATAGAGGAAATTAAGACAGCCAGTTTATTTGATCAGATCGGCCACGCTTTCATTGCGAAAGCTGTGGCCGAATTTTATCGTCGGGCTTTTTTAGACGTCATGATCGGGCATTTTTTTTATAAATCTGATATCGAACATATCACCCAACAACAAATTTTATTTGCCTCCGCCATGTTTGGCGGGCCAACGTCCTACCAAGGGCTCCCACTTAAGGCGGCTCATAAGCCCTTTTTAATTCGGCCAGTGCACTTCAATCGCCGGCAAGTCTTGATGCGCGAAACCCTGGTTGACCTGGCCCTCGCACCAGAACTTTGCGACGCGTGGCTCGCGGCTGAAGAACAATTTCGACCAATCATCATCAATCATTCTTAGCAAGCGCCCGTTTTCACGGGGACGCACGGTAAATTCAATTTTTCGATTGATTCGCCTTTAAGAAAAGGTTCCAAGCCTTGCGGTCGAGATTACTAACCAAATTTTTCTCGACATCCTTGAACGCCATTTGTCTTATCGGCGAGGCCTTGGATGACTTGCGTGCTGCACTAACGAGGACATCTGCCGTGATGCGATGTTTGGTAATTGAATGCTTGATACTGCCGATGGATTTACGATTCGCGGGCGAAGGCCCATGGGTAGACTTCCCGTCAGACCGCCAGCTTGTGCCGTGAAGTCTATAGGTAGGGAAGCCCCAGGTGCCCTTTAAAAATGTCGCGTCGTCTGGTCTTAGGTATAACTCCGCGCGGTTGTCTGCGTGAATAATTTCAAGCCGAAGTTTTACGTCAATCGGCGCCTGCTTTGTTTTTGCGGCTGGGGCGAGGGCCTGACTTGACGCCGAGTAGGCACAGCAAATTTGTTGCAGTGGGCATTTTTCACATAATGGATTACTTGGGGTACAAATCGTTTGACCCAATTCCATGACGGCTTGATTAACGTCACCTGGAGATCCCATGTGACAAATATCGTCCATCTCCTTTTTAAACTGCTTCTTTAATGCCGGTAAATTTGGCTCTGTGCGAATATCTAACAGGCGGCAAAAAACCCGCTCGACATTACCGTCAACAACGCCGTGCGGCAAATTTAGCGTGATCGAGGCGATGGCGGCCGCCGTATAAGGGCCGATTCCCGGCATCTCAAGCCACGCCTCATGGGACGTTGGCAGAGTCTTATTTTCAAAATGAAGTTGGCGACACGCTTTGTGCAAAAGGTCGAATCGCCGATAGTACCCAAGGCCCCTGACGGCCAAGCGCACGTCTTCTTGGGGGGCTTGGGCTAAGGCCGCCCAGCTTGGAAATTGAGTTAAAAACCGCTCGTATACCGGAATGACTGATTTGATTAACGTTTGCTGCAGCATGATTTCGCTAACCCAAATATGCCAAGGATCGCGGTGCTTCGCCCATAAAACGCGCCACGGGAGCGGACGTTCTTGGCTGCGGTACCAAGCTAATATTTTTTTTGAAAAAAATAAGCCGTCCACAGAATGATCTGAAGTACTCTCCACGATCTTATCAATGGATTTCTTCGGCAACATTCGGTCGGACGGCTTGATACGCAAAACTTAGGCGCGAGACTTGCGACTTGCGACTACTGGCTTACGAATCGTTGCGGATTTCGAGGCCGGAGCTTTTGCCTTCTTGAATGATTTCACGGTTTGCGCAGGTTTCTTTGCAGCGGATTTTCCGCCTTTCGCAGCAGTGCCTTTAATAGCTGCTTTAGCTGTGCTAACAGCTCTTCCTAGGTTCACGCCTCTCTTTTCTGCTGCAGATTTAACTGATGCAGCCGCTTTTTTGACGGTTGAACGCACCGTTTTTTCGACAGAGTCGATATTGATTCCTGCTTTAGACGCATTCTTGCGAATCTGTCCGACCACTTTTTTGATCGTCGGTTCAAATTCCTTAAGCTTCTGCTCGAGAATTTTTTCAATCTCAGAGCCCGCAGCCACAATGTTTTCTTTTGTGGCGAAATCCTTAACTTTTTTTAGAAGCTCGTCTGAATCTTTTTTGACGGCGTGCTCAAGGTGCTTGAGGTCTTTTTGTAGTTTTTTGATGAATGCGTTCATTATATTAAACTCCTTTTGTGAGGTGCGCTAAATTAGTAGCGCAATTGATGGGTGTGAATCATACACAATTTTCGCCCAAAAAGCACTACTTCTCTTGGAAAACTGGTGAACGCTTACTAATAAAGGCTTCTATCCCCTCAGTTGACTCTTCGCGTGTAAAACAAAGCGCAAAAGCACTGGCTTCAGCAGCAAGCCCTGCGTCTGGACTCATTTCTTGTGCGGCCCGCACCAGGCGCTTGGTTTCTGCAACAGCAAAAGGGCCTGTTTTAACTAGCGCATCGACGATTTTATCGATTTCTGCATCAAGCTTATCATCATCCACAACCCGCGACGCGAGCCCTAATGAATAGGCTTCTTCACCCGTCAACGTGCGCCCGCGCCCCGTCAAAAGCATGTCCATGGCCACGGAAAGTCCAACCCTCTTTACCAAGCGCTGCGTCCCGCCGAAACCTGCAATAATGCCCAAATTCACTTCTGGTTGGCCAAATCGAGCCGATTTACCTGCAATGATAAGGTCACAGGCCATGGCAAGCTCGCAGCCGCCGCCTAGAGCAAATCCACGAACTTTTGCGATTGTGACCACCGGCAGGGCCTCGATAATACTTGTGATCGATTGGCCAAGCTGAGAAAACTCAAGAGCGTGGTCTGGCTTCATTTCTTTCATCTCTGAAATGTCAGCTCCGGCAATAAAAGCCTTTTCACCAGCGCCCTCAATAATAATGGCGCGATGCTCATCGGCATCAAACTCTTCTAGGAGGGCGTCTTCTAGCTCATCAAGAACCGCTTCATTTAGGGCATTCATCGCCTCGGGACGGTTTATCGTAATCGTCAATCGAGGGCCTTTAGATACTACTTTAATCATTTTATAGTTGTTCACAGTGGAAACCTTTCTGAATTAATTTTTTGACTATTATCACCTTCAAACACACCTTCAAACACACCTTCGAAAAAACTTGAGGTCACTACCGGTCGAGATCAGTACTTGTAAACTCCTCTCTTTGTTTTTCTGCCGTACCAACCAGCTTCAACATATTTTGCAAGGAGTGGAGACGGACTATATTTAGGATCGCCTAGCCCCTCGTGCAGCACTTTCATAATTGCGTAACAGGTGTCTAGGCCAATAAAATCTGCAAGCGTTAACGGGCCCATAGGCTGGTTCGTGCCTAGCTTCATTCCTTTGTCGATGTCCTCGGCCGAGGCGACACCTTCCATCAAGGCAGAGAAGGCCTCGTTGATCATCGGCATCAAAATCCGGTTGACCACGAACCCTGGGAAGTCTGCGCTTTTTGAGGTCTCTTTTCCAAGTCCAACGGCGAGTTCAAGCGTGCGTTTGGTGGTGTCCTCAGATGTTGCCATTCCAGGAATAACTTCCACAAGCTTCATAATCGGTGCCGGATTCATAAAGTGCATGCCAATGAATTTATCCGGACGGCTAGTGGTTGCGGCCAATCTTGTGATGGGAATTGAAGACGTGTTACTGGCAAACACACAACTTGCCTTCGTGATTTTATCGAGAGCCTGAAATAATTCAACCTTGATTTTTTCATTTTCAATAATCGCCTCAATGACGATGTCGCAGCCGTTTAAGGCGCTTAAGTCTGACGAATATCCCATATTTGCCAGGGCCGTAGTTTTTTGTTCTGGGGTAATAATTCCCTTTGACGCCAATTTTTCCAGGGATGTTGAGATGCCGATTTTTGCCGTTTCAATTTGCTTAGGATTTATGTCGACAAGAATTGTCTTGAGACCGTTGGTCGCACACACTTGTGCAATTCCAGAACCCATTTGCCCGCCACCGATAATACCGGCCGATGTAAACCCTGCGATTGTTGTCATTGTCTGATATTCCTCAAAAAATAATTAGGCTTGTCGTTCAAAAATCCATGCATCTGTATCACAGAGCACAGATTCTGCATTTAAAATTCCACACCCAAAATGGGAAAATTCTGAAAATCACGCGGCTTTACGCCAAATTTCAACTGTAAACGATTCAGCATAGCGTCGGAAAGTTGACACCTCATTCCGCGCAATATACTAATATTATTGTCATAAATTATGGTGTGGAAATTGCTGCAATTGGTTCTGAACATTAAATAATGTTATAATTTCATAGGAACAAGCTTTTGGCCGTGAAATCACCAAGGCAAGTACCTGAGAACGTCGTCCTTAGGATCGAAAAATGAGCCGTTGCCGTAACTCTACTACATTTAAAATCCTCGTCGTGGCTGCGTTCACGCACGGGTGTGTACCAAAAACAGCACAGAAAAAAACCACGCCTCACCATCGAGAAGCCCCCGCCTTCTCAACCTTAAGCAACGGCTCACTGGATCGATTTACTGTCGATGGAAATTTAGCGTTAGGCACTGATGCTGAAGCGATTTTGGCCGTAGGTCAATCGGGCTTGCGGCGGTCTCAAGCGGCAAAAATTGCAGCCACGACGGTTACGGAACTGGGTGTGTTGCCGGAAATACTAACACCCTCGGTACGAGCGGAAATTCAATCAAACGACATGCTGGGAATCCTGAAAAATCTTCCTGATATTCTGGGAGGTTCTCTGTTGGAGCAGTTTGCAAGTGATGCCGCCCTTGGTGGGAAAGTTCGTTCCGGCCTATCGGAAAAACTTTCAGCTGGACTAGCGCCCATGGGAGGCAGCACGTTAGGTACTCGCATGCCGTTTCATTTCGATCATTTTGTTCGACCCTCAAAAAGTGTATTAGCCATCACGTCGCACCTTCAAGCGGCGCACTGGAATTTGGCGTGGTCAGACGACGGCCTTTGGACAGGCGGCCGACCACTGGACGGCATTGATCACGGATTGCAACTGCTAACTGTTCTGCGCACCCTTTCTGAGTGGACCTACGTTTTTGGAATTAGTGCGAAGGGAGAACCGTCTCCGTTTGGGGGGCTATTAAAAAAATGGAATCAAGGAGCACTAACCCCATCCAAGCCTTTGCCGATCACAGATCCAAGCATGCCGGAAATGATATTCACCGGTGATATCACGATTTCCGTCCCCGCAAATAAATCGGCTCTGGATCTCGCCACCCAAGGCGGCGAGCAATGGACCTCAACTGCGACCACGTTACCGCTCATTGAACAGGCCGCCGTCTGGATAGCTGGAGCAAAAGCATTCGGACGCATGCGTGCAGATCGCCGCACGAAGGCCGGATCACTTTTTAATTCAAGCACACCGGTGCTGAGCGCAGCGGCTGCAAAACTCCCGCTCTTATTCTTAATCAACATGGGAAAAATGCTAGACGGACCGTTTATCAACGCTAAAACACAAAAAATATTTATGGCTGGTTGTGCTTCTGATGCATGCCCGACGGCTGACGCTCGGTCGACTGTGCGATTGGTCGAGGCTTTATCTGAATGGATCCTCGCTACAGACCAAATCAATGGTGCGGGACTTGATGCCGAGACCGCAGGAAAAATAACCGCCGCTACACCAAAGCTAAAAACGGCGTTGCAGCTGGCGATGCGAACATTGAGTGGAGATTTGACCGTTGACGTCACCTCGGCGTCTGAACACTGGTTAAATGTGCTTATAACACCCACAGATGGAATAGACCCCGCAAGTGTATCGGCCGAAGTGATTGGGACGATGGCGAGTGTGGAGCGAAATGTATTGAATAGTCCTCTGCTTCAACTTAGAATTACAGCCTTGGCAAATGGTCACGCAAAGAAATTTTACGGCTCCGAAAACAGCCTTAAATCCATGGGATCCATACTTTGGAATGGACGCATGGCTCGTGAGTTGGAGTTATCGAAAATAGGAGGCTCCTTACCTTGGTTGCCTTCAGTTAAGCAGACCTTTAAGGAAGCCCTTGGCCGAGACTGGGTCGACCAATAGGCGAGCCGTGATGAGCAGAAATTAGTTTAAGGGTGAGGCAAGGCTATGAAGCGAATATGGACGGCGCTTTTGTGTTGTTGGCTAATGCATGAGGAACGTGCTTTAGCACAGGTACTTCCGCGCGGTATCGGGGTCATTAATTTGGGTGCTCGCCAGGTGTGGGCAGACTCTGGCTATTACGACGATAACGGTGACGTCAGAACTCTTGGCTACAAACTTGACATTGATTTTGAGCCTAGCACCATGCGCTCTGGAAAAGCCGGCACAGATTTAAAAAAATTGTATGACAATATCAAAAAATACGACACCAACAGTGGGAGTGGACAAAACTCCATTGGCGACAAACTAAACCTCGGAAGTCAAAAGGGAATCGTTAAGCCTAGCATTGCCGGTAAAATCTTTGGCATCGGATTTGGCGTCGCAAAAAACTTGACGTTGTTCGCAGGCACTTCGTTTCTTGATGTAAAAAATGATACAGATATTGAGTTTAGCGGTCCAAATAATGCCTCAGAAATCAAAGCACAATTAGGTGATGCAGCCTTCGATGAGCTGAAGGCAGGCCTGGATGAAGCTTCAAAATTGTCTAGAGACACTGTTTTGAGTCTGATCCACGAAACAAACCAATACAAAGATATCTCCCATTGGCAGTATAAGGGCCTCGGAGATACACAAGTTGGGTTTTTCACAGGACTAAGTAGGCCGATTCGCCGAGGGCAAACCTACTCCCTCGGTGTCCAAGGCCAATTAACTTTGCCAACCGGACCCGCCTACGATCCAGACTCACTTACACAGATTCCTTTGTCTCAAAACACCAAATCATTAGGCCTGTCCACAGACAACCGCATTACCTGGAGTTATTTTGCCGCAGGCGCCGAGCTCGGAGGCGACTACAATTTTCCTTTCGACAGGCTGCAGCGAGTACCTGAAGACGGCGAATCCTTAATCCCCATCACCAGAAAAACACGCGTGCATATTCAACCCGGACCTTCGACGAACGCATCTCTTTACAGTTTGTTTGGCAATGCCACCTACCGCGGCCAATATAAATTCGGACTCTCACGCATTTACGCCAGCAAATTTAGTGGGTCCATGGCTGGAGACTACAATTCACTCGGGAGCGCGACGGCCAGCAACGAAGCCTATCAAGAACTTTCAATGATCATCACGACCGTAAAAATTTACAAACAACGCAAATTCTTTGCCCCGTTTATTCTAACGCTAACAGGCCATGATTCCGTTTTCGGCAGCAATACAAGTCTTAAAAAATATATTCAATTAACCTTGATCGTCATTTTCTCATCACCCATGGCAGGCAGCTAGATTTTCCTTAGAATTGGCTAGTTATGACTAGCCAAGATCACAATAATTTAGATGCGGTAGCCCTGCAAGCTCTCGCCGTTTGCTTGAAAACATATCTCCGACGAAGTATTCTCAAGTATGGAAAATATCGTCAACCAAGAATAATTGCCAAAAGCGTACAATGTCTTTTGCTCCTTCACCATTACAATTGCCTTTTTAAGTTTGTGATGGCTCGGCTGAAATAGTGCGATGTACTCAGAGCCGAATTTGAATCCAAAAATATTAATTGATCGCCCTTTATCACCGCGGGCAACCGCCCCCAAGCCGGGTGATTTTTAATGGCAGCCCGTATTATGAGTGTGTCGACACCGATCACGATAATTTTATCAGGCTTGGTACTAAGGAGTGTTTCCAGATCGATGCGCGGCCAATTTCTCAGGCCGCGTTCGCTGGCCACATTAATACCGCCAGCACGGGTTACTAGGTCATCAAAAAGTGTGCCTAGGCCCATGACCACCATGTCGGGGCTATAATTAATGAGTCGCAATTTTTTAGCTGAAGGATTGGCGGGCGAAATTGGCGCCGAAACGTCTCGCAAAAATAAGTCTTTTAGAGCGATAGCCTCTTTCGTGCAATCGACCGCCTCCCCGATGTCTTGAATGTGTTTGGCGATGTCGGAAACAGAAGAAAATTTATCTAGTAAAAGCAGCGGTATTTTTCTAGATTGAATCATGCCAATGAGTTCAGGTCGGTTATACGAGGCGGCGATAATTAAATCCGGCTTTAACGAAAAAAGGCTTTCTGGTTCACTGTGAACCCTCCCTTTCACGGATTTTGCCGCTTCAACCACGCTGCTTGAGTCAGGGTCGTCTGCAAAAGTAGAAAGTGCGACAATTCTTTGCCGCCCGCCACACTTTGGCAATAGGTCAAGCAATATTTCATCGCTCGCAAGGGACAATGATGCGATTTTTTGGGGTGATCCTGCAAAAGACTCCTGCGAAATGGAGGTCCCGCAAAAAATGGAGATGACGACCAGTCGGCGCCATGAGATAGTGCTAGGGGAAAGTTCTTTTTTCATGCTTGTTTGATTCGCCTCCAAATCCCTTACACCAATATTTTGCGAACCAGCCCATGATACCATGATGATCCTAGAAGCCAATCGTTAGATTTTTAACCGTTATTTTTATAGCGATTTTATAGCGATTTTATAGCGATTTTTTCACAGCGGTTTTTTATCGAGGTTTTCCCGGTGTTCCTAGCTCAACGATTTCAAACATGCCGCCTCCTCGCAGTGACGATCCTGACCTTGGCCTGTGGCCCGTTACCGAAGGCAAAGAACTTTCACGGAACCTTAGAAAAGTGGCCATTGTCTGCGGGCAGTACAGGTCTAGCAATGGTTTCCACGGACGTCTCCTACACGTCGTCAGATATTTACTTCTATAATTTTGGAACGGGAGAACTCTCCCCTCTGGCCACAGGTGAAAGTGGTGATGTTGCCACGAAATGGGATGGGCGAAATTTTTGGATATTTAACCGCGCCTCGGGCAAAGTTAGCTACAGTAAACTTAGCCCTAAGGCAGGCCCTTCAACCCGCAACAATGAACGTCGAACTCCAGACGGCGATGCCAACGACCCGAGCGACTGGATAGAACTCACAGCGAGCGAATCCGCTTTGGCCCTCGGGACGTCCAACAAAGTTGTGATCGCCAGCCTTGATACCGCCACGGCAGTCGCATCAAATCTATCGGAAGTAAATACCGGTCAAGCCACGGTCCCGTTTCGTCCAGGAATGCTTTTAAAAAGCTACGGTTCTATTAGTAATGGCACTAAGACTTCTAGCGCCAATGATTTCGCCGTGATCCATCAAGCCTTGACGTCAACGTGGAAAGCACTGGGCGGTGGCCAAATATTTTTAGCTCACCGATCTGCCGATGGAATGTGGGGGTGGGCTGATCAGAACGCTGTGACCACCGGAGTGCAGGGCATCTCGTTGACCATTTCGAACCCTGTTGCCGTCATAGACTGTGACGAGACTGCGGATGCCGGAGCCACGTGCCTGATGGCTGGAGCCTGCTACACGAGCATGGGCACCCAGTGTATTGGTGGTGTGGATGCGGTTGACTGGAGTTTTTACAAGTCGACGCGCCATGTTTTTGATTGGCCAACCGGTGTAGCGGTTGCTGGCGGCATCAAAAAAGGGGCTAAATCTGGCCAAATTATCGCATGTTTGAAAGCAGCAACTGAGGCCAACGCACAATTGACGGTGGTCGACTCCACAACTGGCGCAACTTTGGCGACATGGGACTCTGGGGCTAGCACCTGTGGTCCCTTCGAAGTGGACCGAGAAGGGGCACGGGTATTTGCCGTTCAAAATGGCCAGGATTCAAGCCGTTTGTATTCATTTACCGCTGAACTGAACCAAATATCACGGGTTGATCTCAGCTTTCGAGTGTCAGGACTGGAGGCCATCAATGAATAAATATTTATTCCTGGTGGGTGGAAGCGTCTTGATCGTGGTCTGTTATTTATTTCCAAAGAGCGTGCAGGCTACCCCGACCGAGATTATCATCGAAGCCGCCCCCAAAGAACGTCGCGAGGTCAATCGCCCCGGCCAAACAACCGTGATTCGCCCCACTGAAGAAACGAGGTTTGATACGGACTCACACCTAAAATCAGATCCTTCGTTGTCGATGTCAAATTCTGGGCGCTCCAGTGGATTTTCACTGCCACTATTTCGTGGGCAAGACGCGAGAGCGAGCCACGTATTTATAAATGACCTCGAACTTCAAGATCCGTTTTCTGGCCTACCAATGCTTGACGATATCGACTTACGCGCGTTCGGAGTGATGACGATTCATAAAGGATTTGCACCGTGGAATTTGCCGATCATTGATCCCGGAGGAGTCATCCAGTTTACGATGCGGCGTCCGGCTTCGCGACTCGAAGGTGGCACAGCGTACGGGGACGTCCAGGGGGCTAACGGCTGGCTGAAGGCGGCCAAAGTGGGTGATGATTTATCTGAAAATCTTGATGCTAGCTTGTACCTTCGTCACCGCAGCGCCACAGGAAATTACAAGTACTACAGCGACAATAACACCGTCTTAAATGCAAGTGATGACGTCATAAAAAGACGGAAAAATAATGATCGCTCCGGTCAGCAGGCATTGGCCAATTTATCGTGGATGAGCGAAAGTATTGACGCCCAAGGAATTGTTTGGTCGCAGGCCAGTGACCAAGGCATCCCGGTGAGCCAGGCCTCTGGGGACGGACGCGCGCGCATTAAAGCAGGCACCGGCATTATGACTTCCTCACTCTTGTACCACGTGACTGAGGACCAAAGCCTCGAAGTTGATGTTGGACGCTTTAGCGGGAGTCGTGTTTTTTCGGATCCTGCCCAAGATATAGGTCATGCCACTAAACGGAAATTGGCGAGCGAGTCAACCCGCGCTCGGATCTCCTTCACTTCGACAGGGCCCAATTTAAAGTGGCTCATTTTGGCGGAAAAGCAAGAGGCTAAAACTAAGTTGACATCATCCTACGATCAAGATTTGTATGCGCCATCGGCTACATCCGAAAAAATGTATGCGGGTGCCAACTACAAGTTGAGCGAAACTCAAAGTCTTGAAATCAAATCAAATGTAGAACGCTCAGAAGCCACCGCGCAATCAGCGCTCGGAGGACAACAGCTGCATTCCGTCGTCAAGCCGACGGTAGGCTCGTCCATTGGTTGGAGCCTCGCCTTAGACGACTTATTTCTCTACGCCCAAGGAGGCCGCTCAACAAGAGTTCCAAGCCTGCTCGAGCGCATCGGCAACGGTGCGGAAATTGATGGCTCTAGGGATTTGAAAAATGAACAGTCTCGTGCCTTAGAAGTTGGGTCCAGAGTGGTGGCGAAGTGGTTTGACTCCGCGCCTGCAACTTTTTCACTGGCGCTTTGGGCGAGGGACAATGAATCGGTCATTCAAATCACAAAAGTTTCGGCCACCAGGTGGAGAGCCCAAAACGGTGGCGAGCACTCCTACCGAGGCGTGGAAACAAGAATGGATATTGGACCTGTGGACGTCGGCGTCGAGGGTGCCGTTAGTTGGATTAGAGCCGAACTCGGCAAAACACACCTACTCGTTCCACGTGTACCCCTGTGGCAAGCGGCCAGCGGTGTTCGTTGGCGAATGTTTGAGGTTGCCACTCTCAGAACAATGAGTCGTTTTGTTGGTCGAATGTATGACGACGCCAGCAACACGCGAGAGCTTGGCTGGACGCTGGTCCATGATTTAAGTGCCGATTACTCCGATGGAAATTCCAGATGGAAGCTAGGCGTCACTTGCCTTAACGTCACCAACGTCATGTCGAACATAGTTCGCGACAGGGTGACGGGGCAAGGTGACGGTAAAAAAAGCTACTCCGGGTACAGTGACGAACCCATGCCCGGGCGGTCATGGGCGGCCAGTGCCTCAGCTAGACTCTAAAAAAAAGGCTGCTCTGCTATGAAATATGAGATCTCATTAAGTGACGCCCTGTTCCACGAAAAAGTGATTCGCGACCTCCGTAGCTTGATCCATGATCCACTCATTTTAGAATCTTCGGCAGCCCTTCAGTTACAGCGCACCATGCGCGACAAAGTGACGCGCTTCATTGAAAACGAACCAGAGCGTCTCAGCCGCATGGTCCAGCGGCCAGATCCAAAACTTCCTTTAGGGAAATGGTTTGAAAATATTTTTTTGGCGGCCCTTCGCATCACGTTTCCATTTTCTCAGGTTCATCATAGTGTCAAAGATGGACACGGCGGAGAATTAGATTTCATCATCATCGGAAATGGCAACACAGTTCACATTGAGTGTGCCGTTAAGTTTTTCCTTCATCATCGAACTCTTGGTTTTGGTTTAAACTCGTACCTGGGCCCCGCAGGTAACGACCGCCTCGACCTCAAGTACCATAAAATGTTTGACGTACAGCTCAAGAGAATTGTCCCTCAACATTTGGACGTAAAGGGTCCCGTCACCAAAATTCTATGGATGGGCGGGAGAATTCATGTGCCCCTAGAAGCAGGCATCCCTGCCCACCCAGACCCCTTTGACGCGCGCGTGCCTAGTCCAATGAACCCTTCCCCGCTAATTGGCTACTGGGGCACCACCAAGCAATTGCAGGCAAGCCTCGACAGCCAGGAGATCGTCTACAAGCTACCGAGGCAGTGGCGCATGACCGGACTCGACGGGCTCAGGTGCAGGGATTTAACGGTATTTAAAACTCTATCCGACGATGAATTTCTCGACGAGCCGATCATGACCGTTCGGGTCAAGGTTGGAGGCGAGTTTGCCGTCGAGCGAGGTCGGGGTTTTGTTTGTAGTACAGCAAAGAGGTAGCCAGATATTAACTGCCTGTTAGCTGCCGCCTGAATTTTGAGATGCACCGTATTTTGAATCAAGGTTCAGCAAGAATTTCCATGCGGGCAGAACTTCTATGGTCCCGTTTTTAGTAGTGATTGTATCTGTCTCCGTCATCGTAACGACGATCCCCATCATAGTTTTTTGCTCGATCATCGCCTCCTCAAGTGAGTCAAGTTCACGTTTGCGAGTTTTAGTGTCGGATAGGGACTCGCAAACTTGAACTAAAATGCGGCTTCGTGTGGGTTCCGTGAGAATAAAATCAACTTCCTTTCCAGATTTAGTTCGGTAGTAGTAAATTTCTGGAAAATATCTTCGCAAGGATATGAACACCAAGCTTTCGAGTAGATGACCTGAATTTACTAGGATTTGGGATGAAATCGACGCTACTAGTGCGTGGTCAATGCAGTAGATTTTCTTGGGATTTGCATTGCTTCGAGCAAGCGAGGCATCAAATATGCGTACAGAAAATAGAAAGTAGGCATCTTCAAACCAGTCCAAATATTGGCTTACAGAGGCCTTTGCCAATTTGTGGCCTAGTGACTTCAGGTATCCTGTTAGATTGTTAATCGAATATAGACAACTGTTGTTATCAATGAGCCATGCTGCAAGGTCGATGACTGCCTTCGGATGTGAAATATCGTGTCTCTCGATGAGATCGCGAAGGAGAATCGTTTGTTTGTACTCTTGGTGTATCTTAACCCGTAGAGAGGGCAAAACATTTAGAACTTCCGGAAACCCACCTCTTTTCCAATACTCACCAAAATGCTTTTGAACCTGAAATATTTGTTTGGAATTTAAGTTTTTAATAGGTTTAAAGGCCTTGAACTCTAAATATTCTCTAAAAGAAAAAGGGAAGAGTTCCCACGAAAGTGAGCGGCCGCGCATTTGAGTCGCTATTTCCTTTGACAACATTCGCGCCGATGATCCGGTTAGAAAAATTTGGCATTTTTCTGTCCGTAATAATCTATCTATAAACATTTCCCAGCCTTCGACTGCTTGAATCTCGTCTAAAAAGATGTAGATAGCTTCGGAGTTTTTTTTCTCGGGATAGAGAGAGAAAAAAGCATCCGTAATTGCCCCCAGTGAATTTACTGTCATATTATGTAGGCGATCATCAAATAAATTGATGCATAAAAAGTTCTCTCTAGAAACTCCTCCTTCTTTTTCAAATTTTTGCATCATCTGTCGCATCAAAGTTGATTTTCCACATCGTCGAACGCCAATACATACAGTCGCCTTGCCGTGGATCGATTTTATATCGATGTTACGAGGTGTGGTTGCTTGATATGATAATGCCTGATCATCAATAATCATTGCCTTAAGAGTGGCTAGAGTCTTTTCGTCAAAACTAGTCATAGATTTAACCGATCTTTCAAAAAAGTGGTAATATTTATTACCACTTTAGCAGATTTCAGTCCTACAAACAATCCTTGTGCTAGCTATACTCGCTGTACCACCTGTGCTGCCGCTTTATTGAGGTGGCCGGTTAATGAATCGGTAGCACAGGTGAAAAATAACAAATTATCCTGTGTTTCTAGCGTGATACCGTTTTATAGACTATCATCCTCAAAATATGCTATATTACAAGAATGCTATCTAGAAAATTGAAAATATCACTAAATAATAGTTTTTTGCTCTTTGGGGCTAGGGGCGTTGGAAAGTCAACGCTTCTAAAGGCGATGTTTGCCGACAAGTCGATTATGTTCATCGACCTCCTTCGCCTAGATGTTAGAAATCAGCTATTGGATGCGCCAGATAGCCTTGAAGCTATGATACCACCACACGCCCAGTGGGTTGTCATAGATGAAGTCCAAAAGATTCCTGAATTATTGGATGTGGTTCATCGCCTCATTGAAGACAAGGGCATGAAATTCGGGCTTACAGGGTCAAGTGCTCGCAAACTTAAGCACGGCGGAGCAAATCTTCTCGCCGGTAGGGCCTTTGTTTACAACCTATTTCCGTTCACTTCATTTGAACTCGGCGATTCCTTTCGCCTTGAAGATGCCTTGATGTGGGGAACACTGCCAAAAATATTTTCGTTAGACAGTGCGGACGATAAAACTCAATATCT
>CANJQY010000048.1 GCA_947476525.1 Oligoflexales bacterium | reverse complement strand
CATGAATTTCATGCTGCGAGCGACCGTAAAGGGCTTTAGATTTAACGACGTTATTGATCATAAAAGAGGGGGATGAGCCACAGAGAACTACTACCAGATTTGAATTTTTGCTTAAACGATTGTCCCAAATGAGTTTGAAATCACTTACTAGTTCGTCGTCATAAGAGGCTAGCCACTGCAACTCTTCTAGATATAACGTATGCACTCCATCGTCCAGAAATCGAGCAATATATTCGAAGAATTCCAGCCATCTTGTAAACTTCAACTTCGCAATTGTGGGGTCATTAACATATTGAGCGAGCAATAGTAGGGCTGTTTCAAGTTGCTTAGCTTTAGGCCCGCTCTCTACCCCCTCAATTTTTAAAATCCTTCGCTCTCTATAAGCATGCTCAATTAAGGTTGTTTTTCCAACCCTGCGTCGTCCATAAACAATCACAATGGCTGCGCGCTTTGATAATCCAATTCGGGATAATTGGCTTAATTCCGCGGTCCTCCCGACGACGCCAAAACTACCTGTTTTTACTCGATTTTTCATATTTTACAGCCGATCAATGATATTTTTCCTGCTGATCGGCTAAATTTATACCAAAAATTTCAGCCGATCAGCAGGAAAAATATCATTGATCGGCTGCCATGGCAACTGTATAAATCAGCAAACCTCCGCCACAACGAAGTCACTGATGCGACAGCGGTAAAAATTTAGCCGAGTGGCCATATAAAATAGTCTCGACAAAATCTGGGGGCCAGGCGTTAAAATTGATCAACAAACATTGTCAACCAAGAAGAATTGCGAAAAGCGTATAATGTACGTTGCTACTGCACGCCATTCGACTCAGCATTCTCAAGCCTCCGCGCAATATAAAAGGCCACCGCATCACTAATTTCAAGGAGGCTTTGCGTCTCCATCCCGGCCGACTCACCATCAGCGCGGCGGAAGTAATCAACCAGTACGCCCAGACTATTTTTAGCCATTTTAAGCGGTAGCTGTAAGGATTTTTTGATGCAATTGAATGTCCTAGAGCCACACCTGAAAGTATCGCCAGGGAATTCCCCTCGCCAGTCATTGCATCCAAAAAACCGGCGGCATCACCCGCCAAAAAAAATCGCCCCCGATTTCGTGCACGTCCTAGGTGGGCCAAGGGACTAACTCCAGCAACCACGTCGTCCCATTCGACACCTTGGCAGCGCGCCGAAACGGCAGGAAATAATTTCAGGGCATCGTCAAAGGTCACCGGCTTCCACGACAAAATGGAAATATTAACGAGTTCAGAACTTACCGGCGTGACGTAAAGTTCGCAATAATCACTCCAATAAACTTCAACGAAATTTGACCACGGCATCATTTTTGCGTGGCGTCGCAGTCCAGTTCTAGATGGTCGATCTTTTTTTGGTCTTGAGTCGTGAAGCCCGACCGTCTTGAGAAGTCCATCGCGAGACCCTGTACTAATGCACACCCACGGCGCGACCCGACCCTCAATCGTCACACAGTTTTTGGTTTCCACCATCTCCGTCACGCGTCGCTCAATAATCTCGACACCGAGCTCGCGAGCGCGACTCCACATGGCTTGGCGCAAAATTCGGCGCCGCACGCCTAATCCAAACCGATTTGCGGCGAACAAGGCTTCCACTCTTTCCCGTGACTGCCCCATGTAGGCCACGCCACAAAATGGAACACTCTCTGAAACAGCCACGCCAAGAGCCGCCAACACGGCCACCGCCGGCGGCATCAACCCTTCACCGCACGCCTTGTCATAACTCTCGCCTGATGCATCAAAAACTGTGACCTTCAGCCCTTGCACGGCAGCCGCAATGGACGCAGCCATTCCAGCCGAACCCCCGCCTACAACAATTAAGTCTACGTCACGAACGATTTGTTTGGACGGTAAAAATTCATTCATCATTTTTAAGTTTCGCCAGTGCGTGATTTTCTACACCAATGCGCACGATCATCATCCATGCGTTCAACACGGTGAACACAATGGCCGTCCTCCACGCCCCAAAAACGAGCGGCAATGCCACCATTTCGGTAGCCACGACCACGTAATTGGGATGATTTAAAAATCGGTACGGCCCCGTTAGCACACGAGTCAACGCTGGCACAATAATCACACGAGTATTCCACTGCTTTCCAAGAGTTTGGATGATCCAGACCCGAGTCATTTGGCAAAAAATGCCCACGACAACCGCCCCAAGACGAACCTGTGGCGGCACACCTGAGCCAAACCACAAGAACTCTACAAGGATGGCCACGAAAAAAAGTACGTGCATGCCTACCATCAGCTTGTAATGATCGGCACCGTACTCGACCCCTCCTTGGTTGAGGCTCCACACTTTATTTCGTTTGGAAACGACCATCTCCGTCAGCCGCTCTATTATGGTTGCGAGAAAAAACCAGCTTGCGATATTTTCCGTTAATGAGTCCATTGACACAGCACCAGCTCTGCGCAAAATCCTGGACCCATGGCCATGATTAGGGCGTTTCCACTCACTTTATAATTGGCGTCCCTGGGGGCCAAATCTCGACGTTCAATCGTGGCCCGCAAAATACTCAACACACTAGCACTGCTCATATTGCCAAGAGACTCTAATTGCCCCCAAGAAATGGCCAAGGCCCCAGTAGGAAGTTCCAAACAAGATTCAATGGCCTTCAAAACTTTGGGCCCCCCGGGATGGCTAATCCACGATGTAATATCGGACACGGCTAAATTAGATTGCGCTAGAAACTTTTTGACGTCATCGGCAAAATAAGTTTCCACTATTTTTGGGACACCCGGATCAAGCAATATTTTAAATCCATGACTACCCACATCCCAGCCCATGATATGAGCGGAGTCAGGATAGAGCCGAGATTTAGAGGCCAAGGTTCTAAGTTTGCCTTTGCCTGCCAACGGGTGTTCGTCACCCACACAAACAACGGCCGCTGATCCGTCACCGAATAAAGCCGACGAAACAATGCTCTCGATACTTAAATCATCTAACTGGAGAGTTAGTGAACAGAGTTCAACCGATAGTAGAACGGCCGCCTGTTGTGGGTAGGCTTTGAGGTAGTCGTGGACGCGTGCAAGTCCGGCTGCACCGGCCACGCAGCCGAGGCCAAACATCGGAACTCTTTTTATGTCTTCGCGAAATTTGAGCGGGCCAGCGATCATGGTGTCAAGGCTTGGGACGACAATTCCGGTGACCGTCGTAAAAAAAATGGCATCCAGTAAACTTGGAGAAAGACCCGCTTGTTCGCAGGCTGCGGCCACTGCTTTTTCGGCGAGTTCCTTGCCGACTTTCTTAAACACCGCATTGCGGCTGGTAAAAGAGCGACACTCGCCATACTCGTTGGGGTTCATGGCTAAATGTTTTGTTTTAACGCCGGCACTTTTGGCCAGCCGCTCGAGCAGGGATCGCTCGCGCTCCGTGACCTTATCACCCCAAGCCTTGCTAAGCTCATCAAGCAATTCTGCTTGGGATCTCAGGATGCCTGGCAGAGAAACTCCCACAGCCAAAATATTCATAGGTACTCCGTCCGTCCAAATGAAAAAATCACCTTTGGACTTTAATGACTGCTTGTTTCTTCGACCAACTCGACCAAAATTCCACCGGTCGATTCAGGGTGCACAAACGCAATTTTTGTTTGGTGCGCACCAACCCGGGGTGCGTCATCGATCATCCTAACGCCCTTCTCTTTCATTCTCAAAAGTGCCGCATCAAGACTACTCACGGTGAGCGCCAAATGATGAATACCGCCCCCCTTCTTTTCAAGATACTTACTAATTGGGCCATCCGTGGTTCCATCCAAGGGCGACACGATTTCAAGACGTGCTTGTGCCAGGCTCGGAGCGGCCGAAGAAAACATTTCCGTCATAGTTTTTTGCGGCACAACCACTTCGTCTCCATTATGGGAAAGGCCCAAGACCTCGCTTAGAAACCACCGACATTTGGCGGCATCCTTAGCGGCTAACCCCAGGTGATTGACGCCCAATAATTTAAATTCACTCATAAAATCCCCGTTCCAAAACACGACAAAAAAGTCACCCACAACAACGCTGTGGGTGACTTTATATTCTTAAATAGGGGAACGATAAAGGCTAAAACAAATTAATCAACGCGAATTCCTGCACGGTCAAGGATATCCTTCAGTTCTTTGCGCTGGGTTGGCTTGATGCCTTTTGCATTACAAAGCTCAATTAGGGAACCACGGGCATTGCCGGTAATGTTCATAAACTCTTTGTCTTGTAGCATACGGAAGCGGCTCATCATGCGATCAAACACTTCATCACGATCAATATCAGCGCCTGTGGACCACTTACCTTTGCGCATTGCATTGGTTGCAAGGGCAACAACGCGGCTAAAACGAGCGCCTTCAGTTCCTGAGCGACGGCTTTTGCCTGTACGGCCTTTCGCACGAAGTTTCGCAAGAAGGTCTTCGTAGCTAAACGCGAAATTACTTTCAACTTCGCGCATTCCAAGCGGAGTATCTTGTACAGAAGACCAGACGATGTTCAATGTGTCGCCGGGACGAAGTTCTACAGATGCCATGTTAATACCCCTTTAAAATCATTATAAAACCGATGTATTCCAAGTGATGCATGATGTACTAAGCTTTTTAAGCTGAGTCAAGGAAAATTACGCACTAAATCTCGTTTTTATGATTGGACTTGAGAATCAACTTGCAACTATAAAAAAATATTGGGAAAATTGAATTTACAGCCAATTCTTAATTTTTTAAAATCGGAGACGAAATGCCGTCCCACCGCCCCCCCATTATTAGCAACCGCTTTGAAATTGTGATCCTCATTTTAATGTGTTTTGCGATTTCCACGCGACTAGTATGGCTTCAGATCGACGACCGCAACAGAACCATAACCGACGAATTTTACGCCACTTCTTTGCTTTTTAACACCATCGACCGCACCGCCTGCCCGATCCCTCCTGACCCGTTATTTCCCGTTAACGGCGCCATTTCGACCAATTTCTTAGACGGGGGCGCCCTGACTTCCCCTGGACTAAGACTCGCTTTCATTGGTTTTTGTCAATTTAATCGTCTCAGTTTGAATTCGTTCTTGGAGTACGCACCACTATTAATAGGACTTAGTACTTTTTTAACGGCCCTAACCGCACGGATCCTAACCTCTAACTGGGTCGGTGGGATGCTCGCGGCAACGGTTGTTTTAAGCCGCGGAACAATACTCCAAGGCACTCACGTAGCTGGTGCGTTTTGGTTTGTGCAGCTGCTCACTTCACTCGTCTTTTTCTTCTTAGCTTTGTCCTCCCGATCTCGCCGCCCAAGCCTGCTCGTTCCCTTCATTTTGTCGGGTTTTATGTGCACTTATATGTCACCTCTCATGGGCATCGTGCTATGGTCTCTGACTGGAATGCTGGTGCTCAGGCTCATGTGGCAACGGCTCAAGGAGTTTGCGAAGCCAAGAGTCCTGGCTCATCAGCTGTTACTCCTACTTGCTAGCTTGGTGATCCTTCCACTGATGATCTATCATTTGCACCGGGTCGAGCCGTCATCAACACAAAGTATCATTTTATTTGCCACGCAAATGAGGCACTTACTTAGGGACTGGAAACAATTACTCCCACTGCTGGGCTCTGCCATCGCAATTTTTGAGCAGCAAGATTTTCACTGGTTGCTTTCGTTTGCTGTGATTGGGCTCGCGGGAACCTGGAAGCGCTTCTTGCCACGAGGCAGCGGCTTTGCAGCTCTTGCGATAACTTCTTGCTGCGTTATTGCACTTCTAATAGACGGCGCAATCACGGCACAGGCCACGGCACAAATCAATCCTGTGAACTTTCGCCGCTACTATAGTATGACCGATGCCGTATTCGCTATGGAGCCTGTGATCCTTGGTGCTGCTGCAAGTTACGCCTGGTTCGCCGTTCGATATGTAATCATTCGAATTTTTCCGTCCTATATTTCTGCATCGCGGGAACGGAACGGCGTGAAATAGTGTGATTCTATGTCAATGGTATTGACCGGTAACACTTACGGACACGCGAAGTTCGAGGATCATTATGATGACTTAGACGCTCGGAAGATCGTCAACAGATGCGTCGACTTCGAACTCATAGCCTTGCGCCTGTAAGAGGTCAAAATCCGGTAAATCATCTCCCGTCCAGCTGACAGGCTTGAGGTCTGCGGGGTTGCGTTTTCGCGAACCCGGATCGTATTGGCGCGACATATGTGTGATTTCTTCTTGTTTACGCTTCTTCTGATCTTCCTTACTGCGGAAAATGAGCTTCACCGGAACATCATGAAATCCCAATTCGTCGCGGAATCGGTTTAACATGTAACGCTTATATCCTTCTTGAATATCGCGAGCGACGTTCGAGAAGATAAGAAATGTTGGGGGCGCGGCACGAACCTGAGTTGCATAATAGAATTTGACTCGCTTGCTGGTACTTCGAATAAGGGCTGGCGTATGATCGTGGGCCATTTTGTGTAAAGAATGATTTACGGTCCGAGTTTCAGCTCGCTTTTCGTATTGACTCTGAATTGATTCAACGAGTTGCATGATGTTATGAATTCTCTGATTTTCCAAGCAAGAGACATAGAGTACCGGTACCCACGCCAAAAGCTTCATCTTGTGACGCATGAATTCCGTATATTCTTTGGCCGTGTTGGTCGTCTTGTTTTCAACCAAGTCCCACTTGTTGACGATAATGGCGAGGGCTTTATACTGTTCAGCAGCAAGGGCAGCGATTCGTGCATCTTGATCCGTCAGCATTTGAGTCGCATCAATGACCAAAAGCACGATTTCAGACCGTTCAATGGCCTGCATGCTCCGCATCACACTAAGGGATTCTATTTTGCAATCAATCCGGCTTCGACGCCGAATACCTGCGGTATCAACCAAAACAAAGCTTTTGTTATTATAGACAAGTGGTGTGTCGATCGAGTCACGGGTGGTCCCCGCAATATCACTAACGATACTTCGCTCTTCGCCGATTAGTCGATTGAGGATAGACGACTTGCCGGCATTAGGACGACCCACAATCGCGATACGGGTACCGTTAATTGCGATGTGACGCTTGTCGGCATGGAGCTCCTCCGTTGCTTTGAATCGCGCTTCGATCTCCTCTAGAAGCTCATCCATGCCGCGCATGTGGGCGGCTGAGGTCATCATAAATTTATCAACGCCTAAGCTATAGAAGTCAAAAACTCGGTCTTCATGCTGAGTGACATCCACTTTATTCACTACATAGATCACCGATTTTTTTGTTTTGGCTAAGTGACGCACCAGCTGTTCGTCGTGTGGGTGTAGACCAGCTTTTCCGTCGAGCACAAGAACCACAAGATCGGCTTCGGCAATCGCTAGTTCTGTTTGCTGCCAAACAATATTCTCCGCGAATGGCTGATAATAGACGCCCTCAGTTTCAAAGCCTCCGGTATCAACAAGCAAAAATCCACGCTCGCGCATATCATCAAAATACACTGTCCCGTAGAGACGATCTCGAGTCACGCCAGGGCGGTCATCCACCAAAGCATTACGCGTTCTTGTTAGACCGTTAAATAAGGTTGATTTACCAACATTTGGACGACCAACAATAGCCACTGTACCTTGAATCATAGAGAAACCTCCGTCGTGCGCGATAGCGCTTGTCTCGCCGCAGCTTGTGCTGCGTCTTTTTTACTAATTCCAGAACCTTGTCCAAAAATTTCGTGACCAACTTTAACCACGACGACAAACGATTTTTGGTGGGCAGGGCCAACCTCAGAAATAACTTCGTAGGTCGGCGTTAACCGGTGACTTGACTGCATCTGCTCTTGGAACAATGTTTTTGAATCCCCAGAAAAATAACGACCAAAATCACCAGCCAAATTTTGCGAAAATAAATGTCTCGTCACGCGCCGCGCCGCATCCCAACCGCCATCGGTAAAGACTGCGCCCAAAATCGCTTCGACCGCGTCGGCAAGGATGCTTGACTTTTCTCGACCGCCGGAGGCGAGTTCACTGTCACCTAAGACTAATAATTTGCCTAACCCGAGGTTTTCGCGGGCGATAAAAGCTAGGTTTTTCTCGCACACGATGCCGGCTCGCACTCGCGACATCTGTCCCTCGGCGAGACCGTGGTCGGATGCCAACAAAGCCTCCGTGACGACAAGCCCCAGCACCGAATCACCGAGAAATTCTAGGCGCTCGTTCCAGGGCATCAATTTTCCGACTTGAATTTTATGGCTAGGAACACCTGCCAATGCAGACCTGTGAGTAATCGCCTCAAACAAGATCTCTTTGCGTGCAAAAACATATCCAAGCTTCGCTTCGATGAGCGAAGCGCCTTCATAGAGTGATGGGTCAAGAGTCCAAAGCACGAGTAACCTCTGGCGGTACAAATATTAGAACGGGACGCACGTTATTTAATCAGATTCAATAGGTCGCCTATATATAATCTCTAGAGTTTAAAATCAATGTTAATATTTTTAATAAAATATATAGCAATCATGGCAGGTTATGGTTACCAGTCGAGCCCACATATTAACCCTAGTCGGTCCCGAAGGCCCTAGACGGGCCATCGGGGTGGAAAAAGCATCTGGACCGGGGTGGAATCGTGGTAATCTCAAAGCGGTTAACTCCCAAACGGACTTAGGTGAAAAACATGATCAAATTGGGCATAAAACTTGTTGCCTTTAGCCTATTACTGACCCTGGTTGGAGGATATGCTGGCTTTAAATATCTAGATGATTGGGCTCATCAATCCTCGCCAATTGAAGGCGAAATACTTGTTGAATTACGTCCCGGCTTACCGCTTCGCAGCTTGGCGTCACAGCTTGAAGTTAAAAAACTGGTCTCGCAGGCCTTCTTGTTTACTGCATGGACAAAAATTAAGGGAGATTATCCTAAGTTTGAGGCTGGGACCTACCAGTTCAAAGATTCTGTTTCGCCACATCAGATTCGTGAAAAAATGAAAATTGGTGACTCCTACACGCCGCTGGTTTTACAGATTATTGTTCCCGAAGGCTTTACCCTTAAAATGCTGATAAACCGTTTGGCCACTAAAAACGTTGGCCGCCTTTCTGATTTGAAGCGGCTGGTGGCAGATCAGGCTTTTATTCGGTCGCTAAATTTGAACGCGAATTCACTGGAAGGATATATCTATCCGGCGACGTATTCGTTTACCAAAATGCCGACCGGCCAAGAATTTTTTCAAAAAGCAGTGAAAACATTTTTCGAAAGGCTTCCTGCGCACTACGAGGCAGACATCGCAAAAATTGGCCTCACCCTCAACATGGCGGTGACGATGGCATCGTTAATTGAATTGGAAACAATGCAAGAAGAGGAAAAACCAAAGGTCGCAGAAGTCATTTTTTCAAGACTCGCAGCCAAGGAGGCCCTAGGGATTGATGCGGCAATCATTTTCGGAATTGAAAACTACGACGGAGATCTTCGATGGAAAGATCTTAAAAATAAAAATAATCCATATAATACTCGTATTCATCAAGGGTTACCCCCAACCCCTATCGGGTCAGTGTCCACGTCCAGCCTGCAAGCTCTACTTAATCCGACTAAATTAGGGTATTATTACTATGTAGTCGACAGCACTGATAAGACCCATCACGTGTTTTCGAAGACACTTGCAGAGCACAACTCACTGGTGCGCAAGCTACTGAATGCTGATGCAACGGGGCCAAAATCGGGCGAAAAATAAGTGAATTTAGCAACGCGCTTTTAATCGGTATAATTTCTTTTACAGGAGAGCTCATGACTAAGAAGTCCAACCCAAGGCATCCCGAAAAAAACTCTAACGCCGTCGCGCAAAATCCCACGAAAAAATCAGGGTCGCTCCTAGATCGAAGCGATCATAGAGTGCCAATTCAATTGCTCGTCGACTACAATTCTGGCGGAAACTTCCTCTTTGACTTCTGCCGCGACCTTGGTTCGGGCGGCGTGTTTATCGAGACGACTCAACCCTTAGCAACAGGCTCAGAGATTGAATTAACCTTTACCATCCCTGACAGCAAAGAAACCCTGCGAACCAGTGGCAAAGTGATCTGGAGTCAAGGGGCTGTCGTTGGTCGGAGCAATGTCAGTGTAGGAATGGGCATCCAATTTTCTGCCTTCAACAACATACAACGCAAGACGTTGGATCAATTCATTAGCCGCTATGGCGGGAGCAACCTCGGGAATGCCGGCCAGCGTACCGCCAGCTAGGCCACGTTGCGGCCGATTGATAGGTGCGAGGACAGTTCTAGAGCGACATCTTTCGGGGCGCGATCAGAGTCTTTGGTTTGCATTGGACTTAAAATCACAAGTAATAAATCTTGTTTGGCAAGATAATGAGCCATACCTGAAAACTCAGACCTCTGACCCAAGCTTTCAATCACATATTTGATGCTGCCGACCCGTGGCCAGCGATTTAGGTCACGAAGCTCCGTAAATACTTTCACCATGTTCCCGTCACTTCGTTCGCACGGCAGGGTACCAAACTCCTTACCCGCAAAATGCGTCGGCTCCTCCCCTGTGACGCCAGCTAAGATTTGACTGACAGCAATGTATTGAAGGTCCGATTTGACCGCAAACGCATATCCTGGAAACGCCCCAACAAAGGTAGCAATGTGCTCTGTGGTCAAACTTGATAAACCGTCAAATCGGCGAATTCGACGTCGAGTTACGACATCATTGCGCGTCAATGTAGCCCACACTCCAAAGCCGACAAGGCTCGCAACAATATAGAAAATTCCAAAACCGAATGTCCCATTTTCTTTTAACGGCAGGGTCCATGCAGCCTTAACTAACAAGGCCGGACGATCACTGATATCATCCAGCAGCGTATACACAAACCCAGACCCATTTCGATCCATGTCATAAGTATAGCCATTATTTCGTTGGGCAATACCGATCGATTCGCGCACGTCTTGCGGCATGGCCGCCTCATCCATGAGGGGGAAAATTTCGAACTTCGATTCCGCAAGCACCTGGGAACTCGCTAGCTCTCCGGCCAAAAGCCAACGACCCACTAGTGCAAACCCTTTCTTATTGGTGCTGGCTGTGGTGCTGGCAGGTAACAGCAATGCTTGCACAGAGACGATTAGAGGTCGGCCATCAATAATTAGAATTCCTGCTGAAACGGAGTTCTCAAAAACTCGATCAAAAAAACTGGAAGCCGCAGGCACTAGATTATGAGCCGCCTCGGCGGTCAGCGACAACCTTTCTTTCGTTGTCGAGAGTGCGCGAAAGCCGTCCATGAAGCGGAGCTTACCATCGTAGAGCACCACAAAATCAAAGGGCAAATCTCGGCGAACTTGAATTTTGGCGGCACTGGATCCTTTGCTCCAGAAATTTGGGATCGCCGCAGTTAGTTCCGTGACTGTTTGCTGGCGAAGTAAGACCATCTGCATATTGAGCAATGAAGTGCTGTGGCGAGCGGTAGACTCAGACAGAGCAGAGAGTGTGGCCTTGTACCACATGGCTCCGGGAAATAAAACTAACGCACTCGCAAGCAGGGAAATTGCAAGAAAACGCATCCGCTTTAAAACATTTTTTGGAATGATATCAAACCATCTCATTTTGCAAAATTCCCATTTTTGAGCTAAAAAAATATATCTATCTCGCCATCCTTCGGCAAAAACTGATATTTCTTTAGCCATGTCGGCTACTCGCCAATTGGGAAAAACATAAAAAATCGCTCACTAGCTATTAATATAGAGGGAATAGTGGCACAATATTATTGATATGCACTAATATTTTTTTCGGAGAGGGCGACGCCATGAGTGAGAATTCAGAAAATACTAGTTTTATGCGTTCACTTTGCATGGGGCGGATTGAAGAGGGACTGCTTTTCCCGTTTCCAAAAATGAAGAAAGAAGAACAAGAAATCCTGCGCTCCATGGCGCAGTCGTTCCAACAATGGCTAGGTAGTCGCGAGAAAGAATTTAGAAAATGGGATGACGAGGCGGAAATTCCAAAAGAATTCATTCAAGAAATGCGCGAATTTGGACTCTTTAGCTTGATCATTCCTGAGGAGTTTGGAGGGCTAGGCCTAAGTGCAACCGCCTACTCACGAGTGCTACAAGAGTTAACGCGCTTTGACGGTAGCGTTGTGTTGACCGCCGGAGCTCATAGTTCTATTGGAATGCGTGGCCTCGTAATGTTTGGAAACGCCGCCCAAAAGAAAAAATATTTGCCGAAACTTGCAACTGGCGAAATGATTGCCGCTTTTTGTTTGACAGAGGCAGGTGCCGGATCTGATGCGGCAAGCCTCAAAACCAAAGCCACAGAACAAGCAGATCATTGGCTACTCACGGGTGAAAAAATTTGGATTACCAATGGTGGCATCGCGGATTTTTTCACGGTGTTCGCGCGCACAGAAAGCCAAGACGGCTCTGGGAAAGCCAAAATTACTGGTTTTATCGTGACAAAAGACATGCCAGGTGTTTCAAGCGGACCACACGAAGATAAAATGGGAATTCGGGCAAGTAGCACCACAACCATCAGCTTTCAAAACGTTAAAGTCCCTAAAGAAAACGTCCTTGGAGAAGTCGGTGGCGGCTTCAAAGTGGCGATGAATATTCTAAACAGTGGCCGTACTGGCCTCGGGGGTGGATGTGTTGGGGCGATGAAGTTTTTGATCGAAAAATCCACCCAACAAGCCAAACAGCGTAAACAATTCGAACAGCCCATTTCAAATTTTGGTTTGATCAAACAAAAAGTCGGCAAAATGGTAGTAAACACCTACGCCTCAGAAGCTTGCGTCAATATGGTGGCAGGAATGGTGGACCGTGGTCACAAAGATTATGCCGTTGAAGCGGCTATTTCTAAGATCTTTTCGACTGAGGCCCTTTGGGAAACAGTCGATGAAGCGCTTCAAATCGCTGGTGGAAATGGGTTTATGCGAGAATTCCCGTACGAACGCATCATGCGTAATGCGCGGATTAACCGGATATTCGAAGGCACCAACGAAATCTTGCGCTTATTTGTTGCACTAACCGCCATGAACGACGTTGGAACCTCGTTAAAAGAAATTGGGAGTGCCCTGCACGATCCCATTAAGGGTTTTGGTATTCTCAGTGATTATGCTAAACGTCGCGTGACCCAGGCCACCGGCTTAGGCAGAATTGAGATGACCAAGAGCCACCCGGCCATCGCCGAACATGCGCGGGCGTTTGAAGTGCTGACACGCCAATTGGCTGCCGCTACGGATAGGATTTTGCGGAAACACGGCAAAAATATTATGAATAAACAATTCGCGACTCGGCGCCTGGCCGATATCATGATTGACCTTTATGTTTTGGCCTGCGTCATCAGTCGGGTTTCCCAATCGCTGGAAGAAAACGGGGTTGCCAAATCAACCCAAGAGATTGAAATATTAGCCGTATTTTTAAGCGATGTAAAACGCCGCGTAGCCTCAAATTTGGATCAAATTGACAATAACTGTGACGAAAATATTAAATCCTTAGCCGATTTTGCCTTTGATCAAGAAAAATTCTCATGGGACAATATCTAGAACTACTTGAAAAGATTAACGACCGAGTATATGTTGGCTGCAACAATTCGGAACTTTAATTTTTGGGAAGTGAGTCATTCATGTTTGTTGTATGGAAACGCCCCGATGGATTTCGTGGTGCGGAACCAAAAGACTTTAAGGTCATAGACATCGGCGGTCAGGCACGTTTATGGCTTCACAAAAAAGACAAAACATGGTTCCCCTTTAGAATTTCTGGCGGCTGGCAAGAACAAGAAGCCACACAGCGGTTAAATATATTGGTAAACCTAATCGGGAAGCCTAACTCTCAATGGATTAAGCGGTTGGTCTATGAATTTAGTCATTCCATGTCGGATGACGGCAAAAAATTCTTCCAAGAAACCGTAACCTGGTTGGAGTCTCTTTCGGGAGCATTAAAAGGCGACACTTGGGAAATTGAGATCATGGCACACGCCATTTCTGACGTGCAAAAAAGAGTCCTAGATTCAAAAAAGGCGTTTCTTCTTAAGGTTAAATCAAAATAATATTAAGGCGGCGACAATGCACTTTGTTATGCTTTTTTTAAAGGGCCCGAACTTTTCAAACCTGAATAAACACCTTTTTTCAGGCCCAATGTTAGCCATGTTTTTGTTGGCAGGATGCGGAGCCTCCCACCAATTCTCTTCAATAAGAAATACAGGCCCAGCTCCTAAGCCACTACTTGTAGCCCTGTCTGGCCGATCAACCTGCGATGATTCTGGAGTCGAAGGGGTCCCTGCCGGCCCAGCTGGCAACAAATTATATAAGAAAGCATTAATTGCAGCCGTCAAAATGGAACAAGTTTTTGGAGTAAGGCCTTCGATTATTACCACCTGCTATACCGGCAACAGCGAATTGATGGAAAGCGCGTCGGCGTCACAGTGGGTTGTAACAACCCCTACTGAAGATGAGTTTTACTTGGATACGCAGGCTCAAATGGCTGAAGCCACACACGTGTATGTTATTGGACATTCCTATGGAGGCTGGCTCGCCATGAAGCTTGTTGGCGACCATAGTAACTTTGATTCTAGTAGCGACTCAAACACGGTTAAAGCCTTATTCACCATCGACCCAATCAGCAAGACTCTCTGCACCTTTTCGACTCCACGCGGTTGTTTTTCTGCGCCTGGAGATCTCACCACCCTAGACCGCAACCGTATCAAAAACACCACCGAAATTTGGGTTAATCCTTGGCAGGACGCGACCCTGTACCTGCATTCTTCATCCATTTCTGAAGCCGATCGAAATCCTAAATTCGACCTGGCACATAATACCATACTGGAATCAGAAGTGGTTTGGTCGGATTTTAGCGATCAATTTCAGCTCTAGGACGCCGCAGGACTACTTTCTTCAAGTTGTCTTCAATTTATGATGCTGCTGACGGTAACGATTGCAGGATCCTGTGACAGCCGTTCATATTTGGCACACGAATGCCCGCTTGTGGCAAATGTGTAGGCTATAAACCGAGAATAGCGGTTGGCCGCGTTCTCGTGTATCATATATGAATATGAATGCGGGATTTCTACAAAAACGTAAAATAAGTGGAGCCTTTCATGTGCCTTCTAATAGCTCGTTTTTTTCAAAAAAATACTTAATGCGCGTGGCGTTCATGGTGACCTTCTGTCCAATGTATTCAGCACATGGAGCAACTGAGGGTAGCGCGGCGAAAGCATCTGCGACCGTATCAGGAAAAAAGACTCACGTATCCTCAGGTAAGGCGTCTAAAATCAAATCGACGGCCGCTCATTCAACGGCTCGGCTCGGGGTTGGCGTTGGAATTCAGAATCTCTACTTGCCGGTATGTGGCGTTGAGCTGATTATTGGACTAAGGAATTTTACAATTAGTCCCGAGTTCGGCTACCTTAAATTTTCACAGGCGGATTTTTCGGGTCAAGTGATGTTTGTTGGTTTAGATGGTCGGTGGATTTTTGCACCAGGGAAGCCCTTATTTTTGGGTTTGACAACGGGGCTCCGCACTGTCGATGTTACCACAAATGCAAATGTTGAATACAGTTCCGCAGGCAATTCATCCGTGACAACGGTTGCGTGGCATCGGCACATTAGTCAGATGATTGTCAATCCTCGCGTCGGCTGGATTTGGGCCGGTCGGTCGGTCCACGGCAATGGCCGTGGTGCGACTGCGGAGTCCTCGGACATGGATACGCTTGGTCAGGGTGGAGCATTTTCCCTGGCACTTGGTTTGTTGATTCCGTTTGCAAGTAAATCTACGATTTCAGGGTCCCCAAATTCAGTGTCGGGCGTTTCAGACGAGCAATATCAGAGCCAAGCAGCAGAAAAACTTAAGGATGTGTCGAGTAAAACTAACGGGATTTTACCAACTGTCGAAATTAAATACATGTATTTTTTACTTTAAATATAAGGTTCCATCGATGGCGGTGATCAAGTACACCTTCTGGTGAAATGCCCCACATAGAAAAGATATCGCAAAGCTTGCCCTTTGATTTGATCGTAAGCCCGGCGCATATTCCACGGTAGACATGCGACCCTGCTAGGGTCTAAAGATTTGAAGCTATCTACGACTGGTCGCATCTGCTGTTTGACCATGGTGAGGTAGGGCCTTGACATGCCGATATTCGCCGAGATCCTTCGCCTTCGGCTCATGACGCGTCGCTGGCGCGAAAGCGCCAGAGACTAGCTATCTTGATCTTCTGATTCAGATTTTTTGTTTGCTTTGCGGATCTCATTTGAGTTTGCTGCACCGATAAATGCAGCGACGATTTCAGGATCAAAATCAGCTTTAGCGCGCTCCTGGATAATTCCAAAAATTGTCGACAGTGATAATGCGTGCTTCTCTTGCCGTTTAAGCAAACACTCTGAAAATGCGCAGGCAATCGCGACGATTCTCGCAGTGCGATCAATCCCGCCACTTCCTCGCTCCTCGCTACTTCCAAAAATTGTTCCCGGGAAACCTCCTCCCGTGAATTTCTCTCGATATTGACCCATCGTCGACAGGACGACCGGATGAAAGCCTGCGCCGGTTGTTTCTTGCAGCTGTTTTACCTCTTTGATTGCAGCCAGTGAAATACGGTCGGCAACCGAAGGCTTGAAAAGGTGAGCGCAGTTCCGTTCAACATCGTGTAGGAGGGCGGCTTGACAGCTCAATTTTGCTTCCCGTTTGGTCATCCCTAAAACATTCCAGGCAATCGTTAACGTCACGAGAGCCGTCACCGCCGAATGATCGTAAATGACCGGGTCTCTAGCGACAATAGCTATTAGAAAATCTAAAATACTTTTGGTCGATTGCATGTGCGTGAAGGCATGCGAAGAGGCAGCCGAAATTCCTGAGTACAGATCCATATTTAATCCGCCCCGAACCACCATCTGGCTGGTATTAGAAAGCGTTTTATAACAATCAAAGACCGGCATAAAGGCCATCGTTTCATCGCGAGCAGCCGCATCAAAGCGCCGTTTCCTGAAATTGTCAGCCATCCGCTCGTAGCGAGGATAGTCCTTGTTCAACACCAAAATTCGGGTTTGAGTCGGCCATTTTTTACGTACTTCAAACATTTCTTGGACAAGCGCAACCGTGTAATCGGCCGGGCGCACAAATTCGTAAAGCTCCCAGCCCACTAAAAAAAACAAAACAAAATCAGGAGTCGGCGCCTCAGTCAAACAACGAATCAAATCGTTGTTTAGTGCCGTATACTCTAGCTTGGTATGGGGTGACAGGTGGCGAACAGAGCATCGGACCCGCCATTCGTCGGGCGGCACGAATTTATCCGTAGCAGGATTGATGGAAGGTGACAGACTGGCCGCGGGCGGCTTGGTTAGGGGTTGACTGCTCATAACGCAAGAGGCTCCTCTGTTTGCAAGCGATAGGGTGCTAACTTTGGGTATGTTTCTCTAGTCACATGCACGTCAAAAACAATGAGGTCTTGACGCTCATAGTCAGCACCTAGAATGGTACAGTTCTGATATACAAGTGAAACCCCTGCTTGATCAGATGACGGCACCGCAAATTTACAACGAATAAAACTGACCGCAAAAAATTTGTAGACCGACTCTCGCAGCCGAACAATGTCCTCGTTTTTGTGGGCCGATATACAAATGCTACCTGGGTAGGCCAGCCTCAAAACACGGTCCATAAAAGGATCCTCGACTTGATCGATTTTATTAAAAACATGAATCACAGGAATGCCTGTTGCACCAATTTCTGCAAGCACACCTTTCGTCGTCTCAAGTTGCGATCGATAATTGTCATGGGCGATATCCACTACCAGAAGCAAAAGATCTGCCTCTAAAACGTGGTCTAGTGTTGATTTAAAGGACTCCACCAAAGTGTGTGGAAGATTACGAATAAACCCTACTGTATCGCTTAAAAGCATCTTTGGACGCCCCGTGGCCTCGATGGTACGCACGTTCGAGTCGAGGGTAGCAAACAAGGCATCCTTTGCGAGAAAACTTCCATTGGTCATCGCATTCATGATTGTCGTTTTTCCACTGTTGGTGTAACCCACAAGGGCCACCTTAATTTCCTTACGCCTAGATTTACTTTGCGTGATGCGGTCGCGAGATATTTGAACTAGTTGGTCTTTGAGCTTTAATATGCGGTCCCTGGCTCGACGTCGATCCACCTCAATCTGCTTTTCACCATCACTACGGCCCACCGCACCACCGCCGCCTTGGCGGTGAAGGTGAGTCCATTGCCCAACCATTCTCGGGAGCATCATTTCAAGACGAGCAATCTCAACTTGAGTCTTGGCTGCGGTCGTGCACGCATTTTGTGAGAAAATATCAAGAATCACACCATTTCGGTCCATAATCTTACACTTAGTCATGAGCTCCAAATTGCGAATTTGCGGCGGCGAAAGCGCCCGATCTACCACCAAAACTCCTGCACCAAGAGCACGGGCTAGATCGCGAATCTCGTCAACTTTCCCTGTGCCAATCAAACAGCTGGGGGTCAGTTTCACGCGCTTTTGCACAATTTGCCCAACTGTCGCAATACCCAGAGCTTTGAGCAGTGATTCCAATTCTGCCAAATCAACTTGTAATATCTTTGAGTCGTCATTCGGAAGTAGCACGCCAACAATAATCGCCTTCGTCAGTAGATTCGAATTATTCAAACTGTTTTGGTCAAGCAGATTCTTCGAGTTCGTTGAGACTAAGGGAAGGCGATAGCCTTGTCTAAATGATTTGCTTTGCAGTTTTATGATCCATGCTCCTAAAAATTAAAGGCTATAATTCTACTGAATATATTATAGGCTTATTTCAATTCTGACTAGACTTGTTGGGTTGTTTTTCCTCGCTGGGCAGCGAGCGCTGCCGCCTGCTTCGCTTTATCGATCATTTCGAGAATTTGCGTCGAATTTGCAAGGAAAAATAGAATTGACTTTTGCACAACCTTATCTTGGCCCGCTGGCGCCACCATGTAAATCCCGATATCGTTTAAATGTTTTGTCACGATATGCAGTATATTTTCCGCCTTGACAGGCCACTGATCGATAATCCTCTGGGCGGATTTCGTCGACAACACCTGCTGCACGAATATTTCAACCGGGACTTTCTCAGTATTCATGTTGGTTACTCGTCAATAAAATTGTTGCATGCAACTGACCTATCTCACGCTTCGACCCGGATTTGCTCTGGCGCCTGGCGCCTGTGCGCCCTGGCCCATCAACCGGTCACCCGCCGATTTCAAATTGCGACTCGTTTCAAAAAATTCATATAGCGTATCCACCAACTGGCGAAGGCCATCTTGACTTAAGACGTGCCCAAAACGCGACTCGTTCGCGTGCCCAACAATCATCTCCTCTAATGCCATCCTAGTCACATTTTCCATGGCTCCGCGCATAATCATTTCCCCCAGCTAATGGTTTGACTAAATTATCTCACATACCGCCCCCCGTGGCGAGGGGGGGCTTCATCGAGGACGTGTAACAGCCAGTAATTAAAAGAATTTTTTCTATTAATCAAAAATGTCGAAAAAAAGTGACAAGTTCTCAAAACGCTTTCCGAAATGACTAGCACGACTGTCCTTTGAGCTAGCGTTGAGGCCGGCCCAAGGGCAGAAAAAAGGAGAGTCTGATGAATATTTTGCTTAACACGCTTACCGCCGTGGCCGTTTGGTTTTGGGTGCATGGCACGTGGATCGGCTAAGGTCGGCTTGTGACCTTAACGGGTCTTTGCTGGTATCTACACTATTTGATATTTACTTCCATCTGACTTGCCGCAATGCCGCACTCAGTTCTAACGGTTACCGTGTAAATTTCTGATGCCTTTGGCGAGGCTATCGGAGTCGGACTAGTCGGGTCGTCTAAAGAGTCAGCAGGACTCCAGGTGAAGTCTTTTCCTTCAAGGCTAGGAGAACCGATTTTGACGGATCCGCCAGCAGCAATCACTTGGTCAGGGCCCGCAGCAGCTACTGGTTGATCAGCACAAGTAGGCTTGTAGTTGACGTAACTTGCCGCGCTACCAATCCCGTTACAACCGTATTTTATTTTCATGTAACCTTTTTCACCCCAAGAACTGCCCCAGCTGTTGCGCATGATCCAATATCCGCCGGCGTCGTCCCAACCAACAATGTTAACCGCGTGATTTAGATCATTCACTGTGGTCGGCACACATTTTGAGAAAACTCCGCCAGAATACATTTGCAGAGACATTGTGGCATTGAGCGCTACAGATATCGGTCCAAACTCGACGATCGCTCGCTTCAAATCTGCAACCGCGGGAGCTGCCCCGACTGGGGTTCCGACGTAAGCCCAATTGGCTGCTTTTTCGTGACGTGGCAAATTAGCGGGGCACGATCCGTTGGTGCCAGAATATCGAAGGTCGGATTCATAGACGGCCCCTGCCTCTTCATACATATCAAAGGCCCAAAATCCACCGTCGCAGTTCCAGCCATGCTTATCGCATGACACTAGATGCTGCTCACTTATATCTCTTGACTGATGATCCTTAATGGAAATCGAATCTTCAAACGTAGCGGCAGTGGAAAACGCCCAGCAGCTTCCACAATTTCCTTGGTTTCTAATCGGTGAAAGCGCGGCTGAAGTGCGCCAGTCGAAGGAGCTTGGAAGTTCCTCTTGCAACGAGAAAGGGCTTTGAGTCACAAAATTTGCTCCGTTTTGCCATTTTTTGGGGACCTTAAATCCGGTTTTATGTGGGTAAATTTGCAATTTTTGCGCCGGAGCACTGTCCTCTGCAACAACTGAGCCCGCCATCACACAAATACTGACAACTACGGCCGCCCCATGGATCCATTTTGGTATCAGCATTTCGATGCTCCCTAAAAATAATGTGAATTTTCATCATCGTTTCTCATTACACTTAATCATATGACACCCTCAACGAAATGAGAAATTTCACAGAGCCTCGCTCATCCATTATCACCTCAAACAAGGGACAATAGTGTGCATTTGGAAGAAAAATTCTCACCCCAAAACGCCTGTTAACCATCGAAAAAAACAAGATGTAACTTGGTTTATTTGCCGAATTTTCAGCCATATTCTTAACTGGATGGACATTTTTTTTACGCCGGCCAGGGGCACAACGCCAGTTCCAGATCAGCCCGATTTCAAATCGTCCATTTTGCGATCAGCATTACGGTAAAATCCGCTGT
>CANJQY010000047.1 GCA_947476525.1 Oligoflexales bacterium | reverse complement strand
GGGAAGCGAGACACTCGATCTGGCTGAGGAAAAGATGCTCACATTAACCTGCGAACGGGCAGGAATTACCGATGGAATGGCCATTTTGGAGCTAGGATGCGGCTGGGGAGCGTTGACATTGTGGATGGCAGAAAAATACCCAGCTTCGTCGATAACTGCTGTTTCAAATTCCACTCCACAAAAATTATTCATTCAAAACCAATGCGAAAAAAAGCATCTTAAAAACGTAACGGTCATTACTTGTGACATGAATGATTTTCCTGCCCGCGAAAATTTAGACAACCTGTTTGACAGAGTCGTGTCAGTGGAAATGTTTGAACACATGCGCAATTACAAGCTTCTGTTTCACAAAATTTCCAAATGGCTTAAACCGGACGGACGACTTTTTTTCCATATTTTCACTCATGAAAATTATGCGTATCCATTTAACACAAAATCTGATGACGACTGGATGGGGAGGCATTTTTTTACTGGAGGAATCATGCCCTCTGATGACTTGATCCTCTATTTTCAAGACGACATGGTGGTGGAGAATCATTGGCGAATGAACGGTCGTCACTACGCAAAAACCTCTGAGCACTGGCTAAATAATCTGGATCGCCACAAAGATGCTGCTTGTAAAGCACTATCGAAAAATGCTCCTAAAATGCTAGCCGGAGAAATCTACGATGCAACCCGTCAATTCCATCGTTGGCGCATGTTCTTCATGTCGTGCGCCGAACTGTTTGCATACGATCAGGGACGTCAATGGGGAGTCTCTCATTACCTATATAGAAATCGAAGGCAATAAATCGTTAAATTTACGCTAACTAAGAGAATGACGCTTCACGGAAATCTTTTGCTATTGTAAAATTCCAAAAACGGTGGTTTTTATGTCTAAAATAGCGGTGATCGGTGGTGGTATTTCAGGAATGTGCAGCGCCTATCTCTTGACAGATCGCCACGAAGTTACCTTGTACGAGGCTGGCTCATACCTAGGCGGGCACACCCAAACACATTTGATTGCCAGGACAGACGGAGATTGGAATGTGGACACCGGGTTTATTGTTTACAATAACAAGACTTATCCTAATTTTATAAAGCTTCTAGCACGGCTGAATGTTCAAGGACGACCGACCACAATGTCCTTTAGCGTGCGGAGCGATGCCGAAGACGTCGAGTATAATGGTACATCACTTCGAACATTGTTTGCTCAACCAAGAAACGTACTTCGTCCAGCTTTTTGGCGAATGATTAGCGGAATTATTGCTTTCAATAAAGACTGCAAGGAACTATTGAAGGGCCCGCCGACATCCACGACCCTCGGTAAATTCATTGAAAAGTCTCGCTATGGACGTGAATTTTGTGATTGGTATATACGCCCCATGGCGGCGGCAGTTTGGTCAACTGGAACCGGCAGTGTGCTGGACATGCCAATATATTTTTTAGCGCGGTTCTTCGAGAATCATGGATTTCTCAATATAGACGATCGTCCACAATGGTATACGATTATTGGCGGGTCTTCGTCTTACGCAAACGTGATTGCCGCGGAGCTTGGCCATCGCATTAGGCTTAACACACCAATTGTGTCTATCGAGCGATCGGCCAAAGATGTAGTTTTAACTGATGCAAACGGTGACAGACAGACGTTTGACCAGGTAATTGTGACATGCCATAGTGATGCTGCGCTAAGGATGTTACGGGTGCCTAGCTCCGACGAACAGCGAATTCTGGGGTCAATACGCTGGGCTAAAAACGAAGTATTATTGCACACCGACGAGTCTGTATTGCCAAGACGCAAACGGGCATGGGCGGCATGGAATTATCGCCTCGTTGCAGATGGTTTTGAAAATGGCCAAGATGCAATGCTCACATATCACATGAATATTCTACAGGGCCACAAGTCTAGAGAGTCATTTTTGGTAAGTTTAAATAGTGCTGACGTGGTTCGACCTCAGAAAATTATTAAGCAATTGACCTACCATCACCCAATATTTGACGGAGCTGCAACACGGGCTCAAGCAGATTGGGGCGCCATCAGTGGGCGACAATCTCGCACACAGTTTGCGGGTGCCTATTGGTTTAACGGATTTCACGAGGATGGAGTCCGCAGTGCGATGCGTGCTGTCGAAGCCGTAGATGCGAATTGTCATTTATGATAAAGACTTTGATCAGTTCAAAAATTCTTTCCGGGACAATTTTTCATTGTCGTCATGTAGGTAAAGCCCACAGCTTTAAGTACAAAATTTTCATGCTCTTGTTGAACCTTGACGAGCTATCAATTCTTGAAAATAAATTTTGGTTCATGGGCTTTGAAAAGGCGAGGCCAATTAGTTTTTGGCGCAAAGACTACTTGCCGGGCATTCAAAGTTTAAGCCTCAAAGAGGCAGTGAAGAAATTAGTTTTTGATAAAACAGGGACCAATATTTCAGGGAGCATTTTCATCCTCACGCATCCGCGATGGTTTGGGTTTATTTTGAATCCATTGACGTTGTATTACTGCCTCGACTCAGACAACAAGCTATCCCACGTTGTCTGTGAGATCACAAATACACCGTGGAACGAGCGGCACTGCTATGTTTTGACTGTGGAAAATCCGGGCGACAACATTAACACGTTTCAATTTGAAAAGGCATTTCACGTGTCACCGTTTTTACCTATGAAAATGGATTACACATGGAAGATTTCAAATCTAACGAGCGACGTCACAGTTGATATTTGGAATCATGTAGGAGGCCGCCTTGATTTTGAGGCTCATTTGGCACTGGCTCAAGAAGCGCTGAGTGGGCGAAATCTATTGTTTCATTGGGCTCGAGATCCGTGGATTACTGTGAAAACAATCTGGGGGATTTACTGGAATGCTGGGATTTTGTACTTTATAAAAAGAGTTAAATTCTATAGCCACCCCAAACTGTGAAGCGAGGCCATAGGCATTTATAAAGTTAGAATTTCCCACGCCATTGAAAATACGGCATTTGACCTGAAATTTTTTTTTGTAAAAGTTAGGTAATTGGTTCCTATTCTAAGTCATTTAGTTGATTGTTTTGTCGATTTGCTAGATGGTTCTTAGTTGGAGTCTTACTTTGGAGGCTGTTATGCGATACTACACCCTTTGTTTACTCGTCTTTATTTCCACCTACTGCTTAAATATGACGTTTATTTCAATCTTCTATCACAGAGGCATAGCGCACGAATCCGTGTTTCTGAGTGCGAGATTGCGGCGGTTTGTCATTGTTGCCGGAAGTTGGATTACTGGGATTGATCTAAAATCTTGGGTCTGCATGCACCGCATGCACCATGCATACTCCGATACCCTAAAAGACCCACACAGCCCTAAGCGCTGGGGTATTTTCGGAACCCTGATCGGTCAACTTATTTCTTATAATAAGACTTTAAGAGAACTAGATCTAAAAAATCCCGACTACACCGCGATGGTGCATGACCTGGACTTCGACGTAAACATATTAAATCGCAAAAATATCTCTATGCTCCCCTATGCCATTCAGTTGGCAATTGCGATCACTTGTGGATGGGTATTTAATTACTGGCTGCTCGGTTCCGCTTATTTTTTCGGAATGATGAGTCACCCGATCCAAGGCTGGCTGGTAAATTCGTTTGGGCATGCTGTGGGGTACACGAATTTTGATGTGAGTGACGACTCTCGCAACAACACCCTAGTTGCATGGCTTTGTTTTGGGGAGGGTTATCAAAACAATCACCACCGCTTTCCTAAATCTGCAAAATTTTCTGTCCGTTGGTTTGAATTTGATATGGGCTATATGGTCGCCAATATTTTAGCCCGCTTTGGGATGTTGAAGATCTCAAAAGTAAGATTTACCACATCTCCTACAGACGGTTTTGGGTATTGGGCCGAGTCTATGTTGTTTGAGGTCGGAGCCAATGTCGCACCTGACTTGTCGCCACGTAACGTATCCAAAATGAAATTCCGCTCTAAAATTGCAAACGACAGAACGGCTCCCAGCAAAATTTAAAACAACGACGACCCTAGTTTATTTTGGTTCGACACCTTTAACTTGCGTAAGAAATGAATTTCGAGACTTTTAATAATAGTAAGTAGATTCACTAAAAAAATTGTTAATCGTTAACTGAAGGAAGGACCAATCATAAGTTTACTTGACTACAGTGAATTCTATTTCTGGATAATTTTCACACACTGATCGGCACACCGGTTGTCACTCAAAGTGTGGCCACCAATTGTGACGGATCCCTCTGGGCAAGCACAGCAATCCTTGTTGTGGTATATTTTTGCCAATGGACCGAGTGCGCCCGCCGACGATTTGACACCATAAGTCGCAACTCCCACTGATTGAAGCTTTAGAAACTGAGTGTTGATTTTTGTACAGAAAGGTGCGGTCATGGTCGAAATCCCAGTACTAACCTCATCGGCGAGACAAGTCCCTTGACGAACTTGATTCATTTCTGCAGGAACTGTCGACAATACATTCTTTCCGATCGGACAGCAGGTTTTTCCAGCCGATTTGCCATCATTTATAATCACGATTACTTGGTTCGCGTCGCATTGCCCACCGCCTTTCGTATAACCGGCAGAAGGCAGTTTAGCGCATTGAGAATAATCGGGACCTGAAAATTTGAGGCCGCCGGTATCAGTCTCTAGGTCTGGCGAAGGAATGTTCTCAGATTCAGATAGTGTAGGAATCTGATCTCCTGGCGCCTCTTTTTTTGCGGCCGCTTTTTTTGCAATTTGCCCGGCGCTTGAAAAATCTGTATTTGAGCAGCTAACAATTACAAGTAGCGATAATATCACCGAACTTATAAACGAATAAGATATTTTGTGATTGTGTTTCATAACAGGAGCGCTCCTTAATTCAAGTTTTGTGCCTAGAACTAATAACGTTGTCGGTAATTTTCTCAAATTACTTTAGCGAATAAAATTATCTTTGTTAAATCAGGTTGTTATACGTCAAATTCTCCGAAGTGCGTCAGTAAAAGGGTTACTCTGGAGGGGGTAACTCACGGTGATGAGCAGACACTAATTTCAGTTTGACAAGGCCTACATGGCTCACTTCGCTTTAGGGCAAATCTCTGGAAACTTTTGCTAACTGTGTTTACCGCGATGAACAAAAAGACCTAAAGATCTCAGGCCTGGGACCGATAGACTATACTCGTGTCCTTTTACTAATAATATAGGAGATCGTCGTGATGAAATTTTTAACCATAGCATTAGTTTTTTTGGCCATCGTGATGAGCTGCAAAAAGCGTGGCAAAAATTTAAGTTCGCTGCAAAGCCTCTCACTACCGACCGAAGAAGCTGGCTCAGAACAGGCCTACACAAAGTGGGTTCGCCAAAGACTATATGAGAATAAACAATACAATGGCCAATCAGATTTGAAAGGTGCAGAAGGCATCGAATATTCCGGCGATCAATATTCCATTAGAGTCCCCAGGGGGCAAATGACGGAACAAAATGCACGGGACATGATCGTGAGCCTTCAAAATAAACCTAGTGGAATTTACGGACCTGTAACCGGAAATATGCTCGGGTGGCCAGATCAAAAGGACGGTCAAACTATTACACCGGGCAAAAAGTTGGCCTGAAGCCGAACCTTCCAGGGGTCTCCACAGCTCCAGTTGTTATGACGGAAGGGGCTAATGGAGATCCTTTTTCGTTTGGTGTACATACTGGGGATTTTCGTGGTTCACCGGCCGAAAAGGAAAATGGATCCACTCATCCAGAGAATGGTATTCGCGAGTGGGCCTTCAAAAATGATCCTGAAACCGGTGATCTACTCTTTATAAACCGTGGCTTTTATGTAAAACAAACGGACCCCCTCGGCGCAACCTTAGGTCAAACTATAGCAGGAACGATCAAAAATCTCCCTGGCGGGAATATGGTTGACGCTGGAGCTCAAGGATCGATGGGAATGGCCCAAAGCGTCATATGGGAGTCCCAGCAAAAAGACATTATGAAACATATGAAGGAGTCATACGGAGCACAAGGTCGGGCCGATAATAAAACTTTTGATATCAATCAACAGCTTCCGAACGGCAATAGGCTAAGTGAAGAGCGCGCTGAGGATTGGGATGTTAGGATGCGTAATTCCTTGAAAATGAAAAGCGGAAAACCCTTTAAAGACGATATTCCGCTCCAGCGTCCCGCAGCTGCTGCAACTAAGACGGAGCCCACCAAACAGTCGACAGGGCAATCTCAGCCGTCGACCCAAGCCAATCAGCCCGTAGCACCGGCGACTAAGACGCAGCCCGCCGTCCAGTGATTGACATTGATATGCATGTATGCATATGATATATACATACCAATCTAGATAGGAGATGCACATGAGAACTACGATTATATTAAAAGATGAATTAATTAAACGTGCTATGGAGCTTTCAAATATTTCTGAAAAGACCGCTGTAATCCATGCTGGTTTGGAAGCTCTAATAGAAAGATATACTCGGCAAAAATTAATCGCTTTAGGCGGCACAGATAAAGGTGCCAAAGCTCCAACTAGACAAAGAGCATAACTATTAGAGCGAGTATTGAATTATGATTATTGTCGACACCTCCGTTTGGATAGATCATTTTCGAAACAAAAACCGATTTTTAGTGGATTTATTAGAACATGACAGTGTTTTGATACACCCTTTTGTGATTGGGGAGCTGGCATGCGGCTCTATTAAAAATAGGGCCATTACGATAAAATTATTGAGTCAGTTGCCTAAACCTAAAATCGCAACCAATTCTGATGTTTTAGAATTTATTGAAAACTGGAAAATATATTCTAGCGGTATTGGATTGATTGATGCGCACTTATTAACATCAACTGCTTTGCAAGCTACGATTCTATTTACTCTCGATAAGCCGCTCATTCGTGTAGCAAAGTTATGTAAAATTGGTATTTATTAATAGATGTTACGCGTGTGTAAGCAGCCGCCGGTAGAGAGCCCCGAATAGATTTGGAGCGTGATGCTTCGCAGGCCGTCAGGCGGCTGCTAACATTGCTACTAGACAACGTCATTTAGCGGTATCCCGTGCTACGGGCAACGATTACAGTCTCAAGAATGGCACGGCCAGTTTTCACGCCATCCAACGACGCAGAGACAATTCCTCCTGCGAATCCCGCACCTTCACCGGACGGGAAAATCCCAGGGTGACTCACTGATTGCAGATCTTTTCCACGCATCATGCTGATGGGAGAAGATGTTTTGCTTTCGATGCCTACGACGGCACTCTCGGCACAAATGAATCCTCGCATTTTTTTGTCATATTCTTTGACGCCTGCGCGAAGTGCGTCGACGATGAAATCAGGAATAATTTTATCGAGTCGAGCATTTGTGACGCCTGGCTTGTAGGTGCTTTTTATCTCGCCTTTTGAATCACGTCCGGCCAGAAAGTCCTGGAGTTTTTGAGCGGGTGCGTTGTAGTTTCCGCCTCCAGCTTGAAATGCAAGCCTTTCGAGTTTTTCTTGAAAACGCATTCCGTCCAAGGGATGTCCCCGGTAGAAGTCTTCTCGCAGAACGTTAACAACGATGGCCGCGTTAGCAAAGCCGCTTTGTCGAGCGTGATAGCTCATGCCGTTGATGGCAAGGTGCTCTGCTTGTGCGTTTGTCGGCATCAAATGACCGCCAGGACACATACAAAAAGTCCAAATTCCGCGAGAACCGGATTGCGCGGCTAACTTGTATTCGGCCGCCGTTGGAATTTTACAGCTTCCAAATTGAATTTTATTGACCACCTCTTGCGGGTGCTCGAAACGGGCCCCCATCGCAAAAGGTTTTGGCACAATAGCAAGCCCGCGGTCTAGCAGCATTTGATACGTATCACGAGCGGAATGTCCAATGGCAATGATCAGGTGATCCGTCGCTATTTCTTGGCCATCATCTAAAACCACAATGTAGCGGGCGTGTTCCCCTCCATCGCGAAAATCGACGAAGCGGCGGCCGAATTTGAATTCGGTACCTTGTTGAATAAGCTTAGTCCGCATATTTTTTGCGATTTGAATGAGGTAATCAGTGCCAATGTGCGGCTTAGCGTCATAAAGTATTTCATCTGGGGCTCCGTGCGCCACAAATTGATCGAACACATGTCTGATTAATGGATGGTTGCGGCCGCAAGTTAATTTTCCATCGGAGAATGTGCCGGCACCACCTTCACCAAAGCAGTAATTGCTTTCGGGGGTAAAAAGTCCGCGTGAGCGAAGCTTATTTGTGGTTTTGATTCGATCTTCAACTGGCTCGCCCCGCTCGACGACTATACATGCTTGGCCTGCTTGTGCGAGGGTGAGAGCGGTAAAACTTCCACTTGGCCCTGAGCCGATGATCACAGGTTTGTGCCGGAAGTGAAGTTGCGCCACGTCAATTCCATGAAGTGGATCACTTGGCGCGGTGGGCTCGCTCACAGAAACCAGTGACGCCTTGTTTTGATAAACTGTATGCTCGTCCTCAAGATCGACGTCCACTTGGTAGTGAAAAACGATTCGTGATTTACGACGAGCATCGAGTGATTTTTTAGTAATTTGAACGCGGCGAATTCCGTCCACGGGAATTTCCAACATCGCCGCAATCTGTTGATTGAGTAGAATGTTCGCTGGAATCTCGCTGACGGGCACTTCAACATCATGAATGCGCAGGGTCATTTGGGATTTCTCCTTATCAATATTCCGGATTGATATACGTTAATATTATAATAAAGTCCATATTTTAATGATAACTGTCGGCAGATATTAATTGTCGTTACAATAACTCCCCAAGACTACAGGGATTTGAAAGCCCCCCACCCAAGCTCAAGCAGGACGCTTGGCTGGGGTGCTAACGCCGCGATTTGCACTACTCGGAACCCACAGAACAGGCTACCTTACCCCCTGCTTTGCACCATTTTTGCCGAACAGCCTCAAGCTGGTAGACGTACGAAGAATTTAATTGAAAACGGAGCCTTCTATGAACTTAAAGCCTATTATTGACATTGCGAAAAGCCTAAACATTGCCGAAGAGCATGTAGAATTATTTGGTCAAAACAAAGCAAAAATTAAGCTTGAGGCCTTGACGAAAGCGCGGAAGTCTCGCAGTGAGGGTAAACTGATTCTTGTTTCTGCGGTAACACCAACGCCGGCCGGCGAAGGAAAAACAACGACCTCGATCGGCCTTGCACAGGGGCTTCGCCAACTAGGGCAAAACGCCGTGCTAGCTCTCAGGCAGCCGTCTATGGGACCAGTATTTGGTCGCAAAGGCGGTGCGACAGGCGGTGGAAACTGCCGCCTTGAGCCATCAGACGTCATTAATTTGCATTTTACGGGTGATTTTCACGCGATTACAGCAGCCCATAATTTGCTGGCTGCCGCGATTGATAATCGCATTCATTTTGGAGACTCCAGAATAGATCCCTTGCGGGTATTGTGGAAGAGGGTGCTCGACATGAATGATCGCAGCCTTCGCAGCATGGTTACGGGTCTCGGCGGAAGGGCCGTAGGTGGAACTCCGCGCCAATCAAGTTTTGACATCACGGCAGCGAGTGAGATCATGGCTATTTTGTGCCTTGCCGAATCCCGCGCTGATCTACGTACTCGAATTGACAAAATTCTAATTGGTTACGACCGTGCTGGCCTCCCGATCTTCGCCAAAGAAATTGGGGTTACGGGCGCTATGCTCGCCATCTTGAACGAAGCCATTATGCCGAACCTTGTGCAGTCGCGCGAGGGTACACCTGCGTTTGTTCACGGGGGTCCATTTGCCAATATTGCTCACGGCTGCAATTCAGTGCTGGCCACTCGCATGGCATTGGCCCATGGCGACTGGGCAGTTACGGAAGCAGGGTTTGCGTTTGACCTCGGCGCCGAGAAATTTTTAAATATCAAAGCCCGCTATGCGCATCTTAACCCTGCCGCTTTTGTGATCGTGGCCACAGTGAGAGCACTTAAAATGCATGGTGGCGTCGCTTTGAGTGATCTAACCAAACCGAATACTCAAGCCGTAACACTAGGGCTAGAGAATTTGGCCGCACATTTATCGGCTGCAGCAATCTTTAACAAGCCAGTGGTCGTGGCGATTAACCAGCGAGGTGAGGACTCGGAAGAGGAGCTCGCGGTGATTCATCAATATTGCGCGAGCCAAGGTGTCGCTTGCTCCACGGCAAATATTTTTGCTCACGGCGGAGAAGGTGCCCTTGATCTTGCCAAAAAAGTGATGGCGGCGGCGGCCGTGGGATCAAAGATTGAGTTACAACATCTCTACCCATTGGATCTCCCTTTGGCTCAAAAAATTGAGACGATTGCTCGCTCAATTTACGGAGCAAGCCACGTGACATTTACGAGTGAGGCCGAAAGTAAAATGAAACGTGCGGAAAAAGATGGTTTTGGAGGATTACCTATTTGCATGGCAAAAACTCCCAATTCATTGTCTGATAACCCTAAAGCGTTTGGACGGCCGCGAAATTTCGGCATCACCGTGCGCGACCTTGAGATCGCGGCGGGCGCAGGATTTGTGGTGGCACTAACGGGGGACATAATTCGCATGCCTGGCCTACCCGAAAGACCTGCCGCTGAAAAAATTGACGTGGACGAAGCTGGCAATATTCTAAACTTAATGTAGCGGCCTTTTTTATGTATTCTGAACAACGAATGACGTAACTATTTTGGCCATCCTTTCCGGCTGGCAAATGTGTGGCTCGTGCCCTGCATTGTCAACGTCAATGAACGTGCTGCCAGGAATGCTTTCGTGCAAAAACAGGCTATTTCCTCGCGGCACAAAGTAGTCGTCATTTCCGACGACTACTTGAGTCGGTACGTTTATTTTTGAGAGTTCTTCCCATTGTCTAAAACGAAATGCTGCCGACAATTGGCCAAACACAGTAAACACTGGCGTCTTTTGTTTCTTTTCAATGGCTAGCCAATCGTCAGCCAGTTTTTTTCGGACGATGTCACTTGTGGCATTAGATGTGAGTAGCTTTGATAGATCATCGTAGAACGTATCATTATTGAAAGATCTCAATAATAGTAGCTTTATCGCCGGCCAAGACATGCGCATGTGTCCACTGCGGCCAATGGAGGAGGCAACAACGGTTAATGATTTAGTCATTTCAGGATATTCCAGGGCAAAAATTAAGCCGACCATGCCACCAAGACTAGTGCCAACTATGTGAGCGGCCTCGATTCGCTCTTGTTTTAAAATGATGGCGACTTCATCCGCAAGCTCTTTCAACGAATGCCAAGGGTTCATGAATGTTGTGGATGCACCTAGGCCTTTCTTATCGTAAGTAATGACCTTACATGTTTTAGCCAACAATTTGTCCCACCCAAACCAATGATCTGACCAGCAACCTAGCCCGCGAATTAAAATAACGGGGGCGCCGGTCCCGCGAATTTTATAGTGAATTTTACCATTTGGTGTTTTTACGTACGCCATTTACAAAGCTCCTAGACGTTAGCTGCTGAGAAAGCCGCGAGAAGATCATTTTTGAGGTCGTTAAGATCTTCGATGCCGATGGCCAAGCGAACTGTTTTAGATGTAATGCCTGCCTGCTTGGCCTCTTCAGGCGGTAGATCATCTCCAAAAAAAAGCAGACATGGAGCCGCCAGTGATTCGACGCAGCCTAAGCTTGGAGCTACACTGAATAGTTTAAGAGAATCAAAGAAAATATCAACACTAGACTCTTTACAGGTAAGCTCAAACGTAACCACCGTCATCCCGGAGCCAATGTTGCTGCTATTTTGCTTTTGCCACAAGGCGTAATCCGGATGATTTTTTAGGGAGGGGTATCGAACATTTTGTGACCACGACTGGGTTTCAAGCCACGACGCAAGATCTTGGGCATTTTTGGAGGCAGCCTGGAGCCTTAGGCCGTATGTTTTCATGCCACGTAAAATCAGCCATGCGCTATTTGGATCAAGACATGCGCCGAGAGTAATCGCCACCGGAGAAATTTTATCGACAAGTTCTTGTCGACAAATAATCATGCCCCCCATGGCATCACTGTGACCTCCGGCCAATTTGGTGAGGCTATGTACAAAGATATCTATGTCAAACTTACCATGAGCTAAAAATCCAGCAAACGTATTATCCAAGACTGTTAAGCAACTCGCTGCGCGCGCCGTTTTTGTTAACCACTCAAGATCATGAATCCGCAGCGTGGGATTGGTTGGGCTTTCGACGAAAACTAGTTTTGGCGGGTGGCTGCTTTTGCAAAGGGATTCGAATTGAGCATAATCGTCGCGACGAAGTCGGATAGTTTCAACTCCGAAACGACTTAGAACATTTCCTAGCAAGAACCGCGTAGGTTTGTACGATTCTGTAAAAATAACGGCTCGGTCACCGGCACTCAGAAAAGTCATGGCAACGGCGGTCAAGGCAGCAATACCACTGGCCGTGCCTATTGCATCGTCACGCCCCTGTAGATCGGCTAGGAGGTGTTCAAGTTCGCGAACCGTTGGGTTACTAATTCTAGAGTAAACATACCCTTTATCTCTATTAGTTAGAATAGATCGCAGGTGGGCCATACTTGACGGCATATACTTTACACTTTGATGGATTGGGCTAACCAGCGCCCTATTACCCTCGGCGGGAGCATATCGGGCGTGGTGCACGAACTTCGAGTCAATAGCTAGGCGGCTGATATCATTCATTTTATATGTCCTTAAACCTTATAAATGGCGCGAGTTGGCGCGTTCTTTGAGTCTGGAACAGGAAAACTCGGGCTCACTTGTCATGAGCTCATTGTTGCAAATTTGAAGCATTATGGCATAGTTTTCTCGATGGTTTGCCATGCATTTGCAAAGTTTGTGGGACAAGTAGTTTTATTCTTGACAGTGAACCCCCTTTTGCACCATATTGCCCCCCTCTCTTGGTGGGTAAATCTATTGGCAATTGCTTTGTAGTTCTTTCGAGTGAGACTCTGTGTCAATAGAATTTGTGTCAATAGAATATGATTAAGAAGTGATTAGTGTAAGAAGTGGGATTTTTGGGAGAATATCATGTACGCAGTTATAAAAACGAGCGGTCGCCAGTGGACAGTCAAAGAAGGCGACGTTATTACAGTTAACCGCTTAGCTGCGGCTGCTGGGGAAACAGTAACTTTTGACGAAATTCTGATGGTTGGCGGAGCTAAGGTTCTTATTGGCGCACCAATTGTTAAGGGCGCTAAAGTTGCCGCAACGGTTCAAGAGCATTCAAAAGGCGAGAAAGTAACAATTCTCAAATATAAACGTCGTAAAAACTACAAGCGTATTCGCGGTCATCGACAGGCGCTTACGACAATCCAGATCGGTAAGATCTCGGTTTAAGTTTGAAGGAGTAAGCAATGGCAACCAAAAAAGCTGGTGGTAGTTCTAGAAACGGTCGCGACTCTAACCCACAGTATCGTGGCGTTAAAATGTACGGTGGACAAAAAGTCGTTTCAGGCAATATTATCGTTCGCCAAGTGGGAAGTACTTTCCACGCGGGAACTAATGTTGGCTGTGGAAGTGACTTCACGTTGTTCGCTCTTGTTGACGGAGTGATTAAGTTTGAGCGCAAAGGCAGAGATCGCCAACAGATCTCTGTGATCGCTGAAGCCTAGTCCCATGGTGTAAGTTCTAAGGCCCCGATGCCGATGGTGTCGAAGCAAGTGAATCGACACTGATGAGATTGTTGAAGAAAGCGCCTTGAGCTTGCAATACAAGCAAAGGCGCTTTTTCATACATACGGCCTGTTTAAAAAATAACCAAGTTTTTACGTGAGCAACCCTAGGGACCAAAAATGAAATTTATCGACACAACAGAAATTTTTGTAGCTTCCGGTAAAGGTGGCAGTGGTCTCGTAAGTTTTAAAACAGCACGAAACATGCCGCGTCTTGGACCTGACGGTGGCGACGGTGGACATGGTGGGGATATTGTTTTTACGGCGGCACCTCAGCTCAATACGCTAAGCTCTGTTCGCTATAAGTGCCGGTTCGTGGCAGAAAATGGCGTCCGCGGCGGCACTAGCGGTAAAACCGGTCGCTGCGGCGAGGACCTAGAGGTCGGAGTTCCACTTGGTACCGAAGTTTATGATGCTAAAACTGGACGTCTACTTTGTGAAATTTTAGTTCCAGGACAAAGGGAAGTCGTAGCAGAGGGTGGACGTCGCGGATTTGGAAACCTCCGTTTTGTTTCGTCCACGCATCAGGCACCTGAAGACTACGTCGCAGGACAATCTGGACGCGAATTTGATATTAGACTTGAGCTAAAGCTCCTAGCTGATGTTGGCTTGGCCGGATTACCGAACGCAGGAAAGTCGACTCTATTGAGCGTGCTTTCTGCTGCAAGGCCTAAAATTGCCGACTATCCGTTCACAACTCTTGACCCTCAACTTGGAGTGGTAGAATTGAAGGAACGCGGTGAATATAATTTACAATCTTTCGTCATGGCTGATATTCCTGGACTCATCGAGGGAGCCAGCGAAGGCAAGGGCCTTGGCCACGAATTTCTTCGCCATCTTGAGCGCACAAAAATAATTGCCTACATCGTCGACGCCTTTCCAATTGATGGAGTAGATCCTTTAGACACATTGAATCTTCTTCGATCAGAATTAACGGCCTACGACAAGAAATTAGCGGCCCATAAATCCGTCGTCGTATTGAATAAGTGTGATCTTGCAGCTGGCGAGGATGGCGGCGTCGAGCGCTTAGCCCGTCTCAAAACGATCGTTGAAGAACGAGGCCATCAAGTATTCGTAATTTCAGGTGCCACCCGCACTGGCCTTGTGGAACTTAAGGAAGGTCTTTACGAATTGGTTCAAGAAGAACGAATTCGTTTTGAAGCAGAATTAGCGGCACGCCTGCCGGTGATCAAAGGCTTGATGTCAGCCATCGCGTTAGGAGTGGAAGGCCACGGCATGAAAAATTTCACCCACGCCATCAACGATGGTCGCGCTTTTGCTTATGGGGCCCATCCGGCATGATTCCAACTCCTGATATTATTTTTTTTGGCGGAGTCTTTGACCCAATTCATATGGGGCATGTGGAAGCTGTTGGAATTGCACAAGAATGCTTTCCAAACGCCAAAATAGTTTTAGTTCCTAGTTTTGTTGCGCCAATTTCCAGTGAGGACATAAAGCATGTTGCAACCGCATTTGAAGACCGTGTTGCGATGTCGGTTGTGGCGTTTGATGATTGGCCTAAGGTCAATGTTTCTTCAATTGAAGAAGAATTGAGTGTTCCAAGTTACACACATGCTACATTGGCAGCCCTTTCTGAAGAAAATCCTGGTTCGTCTCTGGCTTGGATGATCGGCGCCGATCAGCTGGCAAATTTTTTGCGATGGAGTCAGCCTAGAAAAGTGTTGGAGCTTGCCTCATTGATCGTCCTCCCACGTCCTGCTATTAGCCCCGTGGATATTCTAGAAACGTCTAAAAGCGTCGCTTCATCCCTAGGTTTTTCTACTACTTGGGACCAAGATAATTTGCGCCTTGATCTTGACGGCGGCCATTCAATTTATGTGATGGAAAAAAGCCCGACCTCGATTTCTTCCACCGAAATCAGAAAATTGGCGGCATCGGATCTTCAAACAATCTCTGGCAAGGTTCCTCCATCGATCATGGAATACATCTCGGATATCGGTTTATACCAGCAATGTATCGATGGCTAAAATTTTGGGGGCTTTCAAAATAGATGAATAATTTATGGTAGTTAGATAGTGTATTAGATAGAGTTTTAGAGATTGAAAAATAGAAATTCCGTTTTAGAGAGTGTTTATTTAGGTGTACAATCCGAGTTTCCAAGAATTTTAATTAAGGTAGGTTTCCATGGCAAACTATATTGAATTAGGGCAAATCGCGGCGTCGGCAGCAGCCGACAAAAAATCATCCAGAATTTCCCTACTGGATGTTCACGGCTTAACTGACATGTGTGACATGGTTTTGATTTGTTCGTCCGAAAATGAAAAGCAATCGGCAGCCATTGCGGACGCTATCGAAGATCATTGCAAAAAAATTGCCGGCCTTAAGCCTTATGTTGTCGAAGGAAAACAAGTGGGAAACTGGATCCTTATGGATTACGGCTCGCTCATAGTTCACATTTTTCTTGCGGCCGCTCGTGACTACTATGCCCTTGATTCGCTTTGGCCACTTGCAAAAACCGTACCTGTTAAACAAGCTTGAATTGAGCGGTTGTGAAGCTTCAAGTTATTCGCACCGGCAAGGTCGCGCAGTCAACGATGGTGCCGCTTGTGGCGGATTACCGCAAGCGTATCAATGCTTTTTTGCGGGCGGAAGAAGTTGAAGTTAAGTCTGATGCGAGCCGTGATAAAAGAAATTCTAGCAAAAATTCGCACCCCATTTATAGCCCGTCCCCCGGTGAGTATTTGGTTTTACTTGACGAACGCGGCAAACAATTTAGTTCTCAGCAGCTTGCAAAATCAATGCAGGGCTGGCTCGATGATCCACGAATCAAAACCCTAAGTTTCATAATAGGACCTCCCTACGGATTTGACGACGCCACACGTGCTGCGGCGTCAGAAACGTGGTCATTGTCGGCAATGACGATTCCTAGCGACTTTGCATGGCTCCTTGTTTGGGAGCAATTATACCGGGCCATGACTATTTTAAAGGGCATGCCTTACCATCACGACTAGGCACTCCATCTATTTGAGCCCTATGTCGGAGATTTTCCGGGAAATCGGCTTCGCCAACACCAGTGGAAGACGTAGGTGCGTTCGTGATATGCAAGCCTCATGATCTGCACGCTCTGCGAAATATTAATGCCACGTTTTGTGATGCCGCCAGCCGTCTGTTTAGCCTGTGAGGCGGAGGTGTTTGCCTGTGCGATCCTACACACGGAGACCTTCGTTAACAGCAATGTGCTGGTCGTTTTTGAGTACGAACATTTTGTGCGCGAATTAATAGTCCGGGCTAAAACGAAAAACGATATTGTGGCCATGGGATTTATTTTGAAATTTATGGGTCATTGCGCACAAGACGTTGTGCGCAATTATGACGTCTCGTCGACATTAGTCGTGCCGGCCCCACCCAGTTTTTGGGGTCGTGTTCGGGGACGCTTTGACCTGGCGCAAATGGCGAGCCTCGCTCTTTTTTCGCGGGCGGATGTCTTTACGGGGGCTTTGCCTGGCAGCCTCTTCCGAGGCAAGCGGGCCGGCCGAAACATAGAAAACAGCAGAAAAAATAACGCGGCTTTAAAATCCTTAAGTAACTTCAATACAACTAAAGAAATGGGCGACCTGCTCAAGAGAATTTCTCGGGCTGAACGTGTGCTTGTGGTTGACGATGTCATGACAACGGGTTTCACTATGAAAACACTAATTGACCAGCTTAAGTTGCTCGGCGCCCTGTCGGTCGATGGTTTGGTGATCGCCTCTTCAGCCTGCGGCGGACTGAATGACGAACTGAATGACGAACTGAATGACGAACTGAATGACGAACTGAATGACGAACTGAATTAAATTCTTGAATACCTAACACGAGGTGGAAAAGTCTATGACGATGCTTGACACAATATGTACAACAGTGCCTGTAGCGCCTCCAATTTTGATGCCTCAGCCGGCAGATGATGCGAAACTCACACCGATGCTTCGGCAGTATTATGAAATTAAAAAAACGGTTGGCGACGCCATATTGTTTTTTCGGATGGGTGATTTTTTTGAAATATTTGGCGCCGATGCCGAAGAGGTCGCACCAAAACTAGATATCGTTTTAACCGCTCGGGAAAAGGGAGATCAAACCAAAATCCCATTTTGTGGAGTCCCCCATAATAGTGCAAAACTCTACTGGCTAAAATTGGTAACGCTTGGATACAAGGTGGCGATCTGCGAGCAACTGGAAAGCGCTGCCGAGGCAAAAGGATTAGTGCGACGTGGTGTGACTCGCGTTTACACCCCGGGCAGCATGGACGAGCTTGAAGGCCTTGCTCACGACAAGCCTAACTATCTTTTGGCGTGGATGGGCATTCCTGGACATGACGAAGAAGTTTTAGCTGCAGTGGACGTGTCTACTGGCGAGTTCAGAGTGGGATCTATTCCGCGCGGAGAAATTCTTCAATACGTGCGCCAATTTAATCCTTCAGAAATATTGGTGCGTAGATTTGCATTGCCAATGGCACAAAAATCCATCGAATCTTGGACGAAAGAGCATCAAGTTCGCCTTGAAATTTTGCCTGAAGCCCCAATGAAAGACGAGGCTCTGCAACGAGAAATGTTGGCCAGAGTTTTTGGCGGTGCAGATTTGACCGGCCAAGGCTGTGGGCTTGTGACCGGTGGTGGTGCACTTGTGTCTTCTGTACTGGCATACCTCGAAAGTTTGAGCGCCTCGACAAATCAGTTTATGCGCGTTGAACCACTGGACGAGCCCGACACGGTCGCTCTTTCGGAAACAGTGATTCGTGACTTAGAAATTTTTGAGACAAGTCGCCGCCGCCAAACCGACGGTAGCTTAGCGCGCGTGATCGACCGTACATTGACTCCGATGGGAGCGAGAGTTTTTCGGCACGCACTTGCCCATCCTCTGGTTCGCAAAGACTCCGTTGCGGCGAGGCATGCTGCTGTCGGAGACTTGGTGAACACGGGCGAAACTGGCCTATTGACATTGCGATCAAACCTTAAAAATATCGCGGATATTGCTCGCTTGTCGACGAGAATTCTCGCAGGCTCGGCTAGTCCCCACGAGCTTGCCATGGTGCGTAGTTCTTTGATGAAAGCCAATTTTATTTCCCCAAAAATTCTGGAATTCGCGCCAGAGGCCTCCTCCCTCGGAGTGATTGCAAATAACCTTGTGTCAGCCTCAGAAGCGATGGTCCTCCTTGAAAACGTCATGCTCGATCCACCCGAAGGTTTGGGAACAGGTCGAGGAGTATTTAGACAAGGATATGATTCATTTCTTGACGAAAAAAACCAACTCGCAATCAGCGGAGAAGACAGGATAGCGCGCTACGAGGCCTCGCTTCGTGATCAAACTGGAATTTCAAGCCTTAAAATAAAATCTCATAAATCATATGGATTATTGCTCGAGGTGACGAAATCCAATTTGGCTCGGGTTCCGACCTCCTTTATTCGACGACAAACAATGACGAACGGTGAGCGTTATACGACAATTGAACTGAAAGAGTTAGACGAGGATCTCGCAAGCGCAACCGATCAAGCTATTTCACGGGAAAATCGCCTGTATCAAGAATTGCTGGAAAGACTCAAACCTTCAAGGGACGGCCTGATGCAAGTGGCGCGTGCCATCGGTGAACTTGATATGTTGCAGGGTTTCGCTTGGCTTGCACTAAAAGAAAACTATGTGCGTCCAACTATTACAGATCGGCCGCGCCGATTGACGCTGAAATCTTGCCGGCATCCCGTCGTCGAAAAATTCGTGGGACGCCATGATTTTGTCGCCAATGACATTTTGATGAATGAGGGTAAAAGCCAGTTGCTGATTACCGGCCCAAACATGGCCGGTAAGTCGACGGTGATGCGTCAAACCGCAATCGCGGCTGTTTTGTGCCAAGCAGGCTCTTGGGTTCCCGCACAGGATGCGGAAATGCCAATATTTGATCGCATTTTTACACGAGTCGGCGCCAGCGATGATCTCAGTCGAGGGCAATCTACTTTCATGGTTGAAATGAGTGAGGCCGCGGAAATTCTTCGCCAGGCAACCTCACGGAGTCTTGTTATTTTAGACGAAGTCGGTCGAGGAACCTCCACCACTGATGGACTAGCTATCGCGGCAAGTATTCTTGAAGACTTGGCAGACCGGGTGGGCTGTTTTACGATGTTTGCAACTCACTATCACGAACTTGTGCCGATGATGGCATCCCGTAAAAATATTGTGCCAATGCAAACTGAAGTGATTGAAAAAAAGGATGGCATCATTTTCTCCCATCGACTTGTTGCCGGTGCGTCCGCAAGTTCATTTGGCATTGAGGTCGCAAAAATTGCGGGAGTGCCAACCCATGTCATCGAGATGGCGAAGAGCCACCTACTAGCCGCACAGGTGCGCGAGTCGTCAGGCCCAGTCGAGCGAAAGGCTGATTTATTGGCCCACGTGGATTTGCCTCATCCGCGATTAGCTACCCTAGAGCCCTCATCCGGCTTGCCTCCTGCGGCATTGACGCGGGTTCAAAAGGGACTGTTTGGCCTTGCTGCTGATATAGAGTCGGCCGAAAATATTAATTACTCGGGACATTCTGGCCTGAGCCGAATTGTGTCTCGCCTTGAAGGGATTAAAATTCACAGGACCACGCCGCTTCAAGCCCTTAATATTATTAATGAACTAAAACTGCTGTTAGCTCCCGTGCAACAGAGAGGCTTATTTGACGACGAAACTCAGCATCAATAGAAAGTTATTGACGCAGAATTCTCGGTGGAATGGCTCTCCAAATCCGAGGGGGTAAACGTATTGCTTGCTATCGAACAAACGGATAGGTATATTTCTTGACAAGTTTTCCCGCGAATTGTGTATGATGAACTGAAAAAATTGTGAACATGAAGGGGAGTCAAATGGCTAAGCCAAAACCGAAAAAGTCTGCTGCAAAAGCGAAGCCCGCTAAAGGTAAGCCAGCTAAAGTGGTCGCAAAAGCGAAACCTGCTAAAGGTAAGCCAGCTAAAGTGGTCGCAAAAGCGAAATCTGCTAAAGGCAAGCCAGCTAAAGTCGTCGCAAAAGCGAAACCTGCTAAAGGCAAGCCTGCTAAAGTGGTCGCAAAAGCGAAACCTGCTAAAGGCAAGCCTGCTAAAGTGGTCGCAAAAGGTAAGCCTGATGCAAGCCAGAAAAAAACCGTTAAGGCTGCATTACCCGCTCCAGCAAAAAAAGGCTTTAAATCAGTATTTAAAGCTATAAAAGAGCTAGTAACGTCCAAAAAAAGTCCTTCTTCGGCGATGACGGCCAAGGCCACTGCCGCTGCCGCTGATAAACAGAAGGTAGTTCCTGGGGTTGCCCCTAAAAGCGCGCCCGCCGCCAAGGGATCTATTAAGCCTGCAGTTGAAGTCACTGGCATCAAAGGAAAAACGGCGCAAGCGCTTGCCGGAGTTGTTACAACACCGAAAATACCTGCAAAAATTCTGCAGAAGTTAGTTGCTATTCCCATTCCAGATGAGGTGAAAACCCTCGCCCCAAAGGCTCCAGCTATTGATGTTTCCGAGGATACAGTAGTTCGCGTAACTCATCAAAATGACCTATTCACTCCAGATGAAATGGCTGCTT
>CANJQY010000046.1 GCA_947476525.1 Oligoflexales bacterium | reverse complement strand
TTTACTTTTTTCGACCAGCTCGATGATCGTGTCGAGACTCGTGCCATATTTTGAAAATCCGATCTTTTTATAGAACCAAATACCAAATTCATCGAAGTGCGGGATACTCGGCAGAGTGACGAATTGACCTCTGTGCGTGTAACTTGTCAGCGCTTGAAGTGTCTTTAAATCTCGTCTTAACGTCACTGCGGAGCACTCAACACCCTTCAACGCCTCATCAAATCGGATAACTTTTTCACCGTGGATATTTTTTTTCGTTAATTCCAATCGATCAGAATTGCCCCGCATAGTTACCCCGCCGAAATGATAAGATTACATATCATAAAATTACATTATAATGTAATTTTATCATATAGGGAAACAGCTGATTTTGAGGGGATTTCTCAATCAAAAGCTAAATTGGGATGGTGTTTTTCCACAAAAACGGGAGGGCCTTCGGCGCAACCATCAGTTAATACGAAGTAAAATAACTCCAACGGGCTGTTGGAACCATAGAATTTTTTGAAGGCATCTGTTCTATATTCCTTCGTCAATACCTTCTTGCCCTTCTCATCTAGCCCGCAAACTGTGAAACTTGCCTTTGCCAAATCCACCCCTAATATGCTAACTTTCTCCATGTGGACCGCTCCTTCTCTTGAATGAAATTTGTAACAAGCTCCATTCTGGCTCTATTTGTCAATGATGGATAGAGAAACCGTTGAGGGGAGCAGGTCCATGCCATAGTCGCTGGCGCTTTTGCGCCAGCGACTAATTAATTCGAAGTTGTTTAACCCTTTAGCCATGGTTTTGATTTTTGAATTGAAAGTGAGTTAAATGAATGGAAGAAATTATTTTTATTGTTAGCGATGCACCAGAAGGCGGGTTTACCGCTCGAGCTTTAGGTCACTCCATATTTTCTGAGGCAGATAGCGTTGAACAATTGCACGAACAAATCAAAGACGCCGTGCGCTGCCATTTTGACGAAAACAAAACGCCGAAAATTATTCGACTTCATTTTGTCCGCGAAGAAGTTATTGCTGTATGACAAGGCTTCCGCGCGATATTTCTGGCCAAGAACTTTGTAAAGATCTCGAAAAAGTTTTTGCTTATAAGGTGACGCGACAAACGGGCAGTCACATTCGACTTACGACGACGATTAATGGCGAACATCATGTCACAGTACCAAATCACAATTCAATACGACTTGGAACGCTAGCAACCATCTAATATCTATAGCTGTTAAAGCTCGCTCTCCAGTATGCCGTTAACCACTGGGAACGCCCCCACAGAGGATCGACATTATGGAAATATCGTCCGTTGCTCGCAGGTCTTACGACCACCGGCTAAAGAATTCAGTTGCATTTAGTCGAAACTCAAATATTTTTCCAGAACTGGCCATTCCAAAAAGAACCACGTCGAGATGGGAATCCGGAGGGCGGATGTCCGTCGTCACGGCGTCAGAATTCACTGAGAATCATTCGGATCTGGTGGCAAAGCTCAAAGATTTGGAGGCGCGATGTCGCGGCCTCACAGCAACTCCCCAAAGCACGTGCAAACTGGCGGCACAGGCAGCAAACCGATTCACCTTGGAATTTCGAAGTGTGGTAATGCCGAGCTTCGTACTCTTCTTGTGCAGGGTGCCATGTCGGCTTTAAATGCAGTGAGAGTGGGCAGGGACGCTCAGAAAAGTCAGGAGAATCGCCTTCGGCGGCGGCGGTTGAAAAGGATTCAGTGGGTGCGCCCAATAGAAATGCAAATTCCCTTGAAAGAAAGGGAAATGCACAACATCCAAGTCGACAACGAAATAAGGAAAAAGGAAAAAGGAGAGAAAAAGATCATGTCTAAAAACAGAGTACAGTGGTTACTCAAACTCTACGAGGCCAAAGGCACGCAGAAAACTGCCGTCGCACTTGCCAATAAAACTGCCAGGATGATCCATGCAATCTTGAAATCTAGCGGCCCGTATCAGCACGATTTGGCTTACTCGGCTCACGGTCAAAAATCCGTAGGCGCATAACAATATGATAGTTGTTTTGAGAAAGGAGTAAGCAGTGAAAACATAGCCAACCACCCAAAGGAACCGCGAATCATTAGACGCTTGATGAAGCAATGGTAAGACCATCTTTTTGTAAAACCCGGTCTAGCTCGCAATCGTTCGAATGAAAAGTTTTTTCAAGTATGAGGTTGACACCAAGAGCAGGTCCATATACGTATCCTGAGCCGAAGGCGAAGGATCCCAACGAATGTCGAGCGACTTGAAACCCTTGAGATTTTCGCAGGCCACGCCTCATTTTATTTGACCCAACACAACGAGTTGATGCCTCACAATGCCTTCAAAGGGGCGACTCCCCTGGAAATGTATACTGGCTCGTGGGGGCCAAAATGCGACACTCAAATAACCGAGCAAGCAAAGGCCAGCAAGGCAGCACGGCATGCTCACAACAAAACTAGGAACCGCCCGATCTGCCCGTTCTAGCAACTCAATTCACGAATACCAATCTTTCGCGGGAATCTGCGATCCCCTCACTTCAGCCGATGATCGAAGGAAATGATGGTCGCAAATTAAAATAGGGCCATCCCCAACTATCAGACTCCATCTAAAGGTCATTGAAAGCAGAGAAAGAAGGAGGGTAAACAGTCCGGCCATCATTGGCCGACTAAATTCCCAAATATCCTGTTACGCACCTGGGATACGACCTATTAGCCATTCAACAGAAATGTTGCTATAATGGAGAAAACGCAGCCATGGCGGTTCTCCGTCGATTTCACAAGCCATTAATATGCACTGGAGATTATGACACATGATCGTACAATTTAGGTTGAATTCGAAAGTCTACTTGGGCTTCATAATCAGTGGTTTGCTGTCCGTAGGGATTGCTACCCAAAGTTGTAAACCAAAATCAACGTCAGGCTTGTCGGCCATCGTCTCTCGAGACGGCAAAAACGCCATAGGGCTTTTACCGATGCGTCAACATTATGAAAATAGCGTGCCATTGGCTCCCGGTGTCGCTTCGATGGTGGAAGATGCCATTAGGCTCACCTACGGGGCTGCAAAATGCGTGGGTCCCGACGCGGCCGCAATATTCAACACACTTGAAGACATCTCCAAACAAAGCACGACAGCACTTCGCCATGATGGCACCAAAATTCTTATTCCGATTGCGGCGATCAATTTGGGCAACAGTCTCAGTGAAAGTCAATCGCGATTTGAGATGGTCAATTCAAAATATTTTCAAGCCGATTCTGGGGGCCACAAATCCATTGACCCAAAAACCTGTTGGGTCATGGGCGACGACACTCTGAGCGCGGGATCATTTGTAAGAATTATGGCCGACCAAACGGTTGAATTTAAAGCAAAGCAAATTATTTGGCTGGCGGCTCGAGGTCGATGGACTGGAGGCAATTCGGCCGGTTTTGCAGGAGCTTTTTATACTTTCCTGCGTGAATCTTTGGGTGCTACCCCTATGAAAGGTGAAGATACCACCAAAAGAATTCAGTATGTTGACACAAAGTTTAATCCTTGCGTCGATAAAAAGCTAACGGATCCGTTTACATGCGATGCCAATGGGAACTACGAAGTTGTTGGAAATTTTGAAGCCGAGCTAACGAAACTCTTAGCCTTGGTAAAGAAATACAATTCCGAATATCTATCGGCGCTAGATAAGGGAGACGGTCAAGCTAAGGATGCTGCTCGGGGCCTTAGAGTCTCCGCCTCCGTGGTGACGACGATCGCAGCCAGTCAGATCCTTGAGGCAAAAGTTGGTTCAGGCACAGAAAAATCACCAGCACCTTCTGCAGGGCAGAGCGACAAGATTCACCCTTCCATCGCGGTGATGCTGGGCTACGGTGCTGATATTCAAGAAATGTTTAAAGTAAATTTGGGTACAAAACCAGGAGACGTCATTGATTCTGAAAACCCGCGCTCAATTTCTGTATCGCCAAGCGGCGCATCGAGTGCTGGCACCACTACCAAAGCAAAGGCAACGGTCAGTGATCAAGGATTTTCACTCGCAGACACGCCTAAACCTACCACCAACCAATCCGCTGCAAGTGCGAATACCACTAATTCGCAACCGCCAGCCAAGTCACAGCCAATTACGTTCGGGTCGATCACGCCAACCGCAACAAAACAGGTTCAAGGAAGCGACAACGGCTGGGCGAGAGGGACGGGTGCTGACGTCAATAATTTTGTCGGAAAGCCTGACAGTGACGGTAATGTTTGGAAATCTGTGGCGGAAAAAAATTCTGGAGGCGGATGGTCATATCGTAATAGCCAGTACGGCAAATCGGGAAGTCCAGTACAAGAAAAAATGCTATTCACCCAAACGGAAGGTGTCGGACCAGGTGTCAAAAATGGTTTTACCGAATATAAAATAAAAACTGGTGAAGCGGTAGGAAAAGACGATTACAATAAGTTTGAGGGGCAATCTGGTCGGTTGTTTTCTCAAGAAGAAGGCAAGGATGGCGGAAGTTGGCTCAATTTTTCCAAATTTAATGATGCTGACAACAAAAAATACACGCCAGAGCAGCCTATCAACTTTGGGGTAAAGGGCAAGGAAGGTACTGGTACAGCTTCAGTCGTGCCTTACCGATTCCATGATGGCGAAAATCCTGAGAATAATCCACGTCTGCTGTTGAAGGATACTGGGAACAACTTTGCATGGGTGACACCACCTCAAGCGGAAAAAGAAGTGGTGCCCGGGCCTTCTGGATCCCCGGTAAAAATGGCGCCACTTTCCGAAGAGAGATTCAAGGATTTTATGAATGCTGGAACTACAAGGGACAAAACGGTGGTGGCGGAAGGGCAGAAGCGTAAAGCGGCGACTCTTGAGGCCGATAGCATGCAAGCAGATGGGGCTCGCCTTAAGGAAGAACGGGAGTTGCAAGGTCGAATTTCTGCGGCACCAATTGGTGAAAAAACGGCGGGTCCTGACAAGGATCTCTTGGTTGAGCTTCAAAAGGAGCAGGACATTAGTGATCGCAACAATAAAAAACTCGAGGAAATGCGAAAAAATGGTGGAACTCCGAGCAGAGTCGACATCGACAAGGCAAAGCTTGAACTTGCGGAGCAGCGATTGAGCGTCGCCAAAGCTAAGGCAGATACATTTGCGCGAAATAATGTGCCTAAACCAGGTGCGACTTTTACTGAGCCACAGAAGAACGTACTCAAGGAAATTAATCTCGAAAAGAAAGAAAATGAACAGCTTGTTGCAATATTAAAAACAGGTAATTCAACCCAATTAGAACAGAACGCTCAGCAGCAAAAAATTGAGGAGCGTAAACTACAAACCGCCAAACTTGAACGCGAATCGTTTCACGGTATAAATGGCAATCGCTTTAATGACCGAGGGGATACCTACACGCCGAAGCAAATTGCGGACCTAGAAAATTTACACAAAAAGGTTTACCAAAGAGAGCAAGCGATTAAGTCGCTCAAGCAACAGCAGGCGCTATTGGAAGGCAATTACACTCAGGCCGAGGCAATTCCAATGGCCGTCAATAGTCGGTAGTACGGGCTGATATATATGCAGTCATGAACGCGCGAGTACAAATTTAAAAGGACTTTTTTATGCCAATATGGTGGATGTTTGTAGTGACAGGATTCCTTGCGGGCATTGCTTCAGGCATGTTTGGTATTGGTGGCGGCATCATCATCGTTCCGGTGTTGGTATTGGGCTTTAAAATGGAACAACAAGTGGCTAGCGGCACGTCGCTGATTGCGCTACTTCTTCCGGTAGGCGCCTTCGCCGTTTGGAATTATTGGCAAGCAGGAAAAATTGGTGCAGAGCATTTCTCAGGCGGCCTTTGGTTAGCGGTTGGTATTGCTGCCGGCGCTTTTTTTGGTAGCAACATCGCGATTGGGTTAAATCCTGAAACCTTGCGAAAAATTTTCGCGGGATTCATGGTCCTTGCAGCAGGACGAATGGCGTTTGGGTAAGACTCGGCAAAAGTATGGCGCAAGCCCGCCTTCGAAGTGGGATTATTTGAATAGAATTTTGCGATAGTACTTAAGCTCTTCGATACTTTCCAAAATATCGTCCAGTGCGCGGTGGGAATTTTTCTTAGTTTTTCCCTTCTCAGCTTCGGTTGGATACCAAATTTTGCCAAGGATTTTGATGGTGCTCACATCGATAAGTCGGTAGTGGAGGTAATTATCTAAGAGCTTCATGTGTTTGGCGATGAAGCGGCGGTCCTGCCAAATGCTATTGCCGCAAAGCGGGCTTTCGCGACGACCACAGTGTGTTGCAATGAAATCAACGGTGGTTTTTTCGGCTTCATCTTGGGAGATTTTAGAGTCTAAAACCTTCGCCCAAAGGCCACTTTTTGTGTGCTGATTTCGGTTCCAAGAATCCATTTTGTCAAATAATTCAGCCGACCGGTGAAGCACAATTTCCGGGCCAACTTCAATCACATTGAGCTCAAGATCTGTGATCAGTGTAGCCATTTCGATGATCACGTCGGTGTCGGAATCGAGGCCGGTCATTTCCAGGTCCATCCAGACCAGATTTTTTGGGCGTTCGCTTTTTTTTGTATCTGCCACGGTACTGAGCTCCAAATTGGTTACTGTGTTAGTATGTCATCTTGTGGGTTGTAAGTGAAGTAAAAGGCCATTTGGCGATTGGCGATCCATTCGACCACAGAATTTACTTCGGCATAATTGATAACAGCTTTATGATTTTGACGGGCCCGAGTGGCCACGTTTTTTTCTTCAAAAAGCGTTGAAAAGGCTGAATACCAACCGTTTCCATCGTTTGTGACCTTTGCCGCTCCTTCGGCCCAAAGGGAGGCCACAACCTCAGTTTCTGGAACGCCTGGTTGTGCTTTTACCAAAATTCGGAGGGGGCGGTGTCCAAATGAATCGGGATAATGATTTTCACCGAGAATGGCCGTTTCCGCGTCGTGAAACTCCCAGTGATCTGCCGCTAAATCAAACCAAAACGAAATACGTCCAGCCGAGGTGCTGACGATCGCACGCGGCTGTGCGCCTCCTGGGTTGGACTCGGGCACAGACATCCAAATTTGAACCGGTGAATGGGCCAAAAGGGTCGACTCTTTATTATGGCTGGCGAGCCAAAGGATTGCGGCGTTTGAGACTCTCTCCTCAAAGTCTAGGTGAGCAAATATTTTTATATCGTCAAGGATTCGAAAGCTGTAGGACTCTTTAGTTTTGCAGACCTCGACAGGAGGATTAGGGTCATTTTCAGGATATCCGACGCATGCTTGCGGCTGCAACTCATCGCCTAAGTGCTGAACAGCTGGAGCGGCGAGATCGGCGGCATATTCCGCACCATCTGCGACGCCAAAAAACGCTGCCCAAATCAAAAGCGCGAGAGCGCAAACATCCCTTGTGAATTTTGAAGTGCAATTTTGTACCACGAGCCACCGTCCTTCCATTGGATCCTTTGCAAGCAGGCAGGATCACGAGGGGAGATCGGCTTAGTTTTGAAAAACTTAAGAAATTATTGGGTCAATTCCAAATAAATGCCTCTAATCACCGAATTTTAATGTCTATTTTGACGGCGAATTGGACGACGAATTGGACGACGAATGCTCTTTATTGATTGCGAAACGAGACTAATCGTGGTTTGATATCTCCATGTTGACCCTAATTTTTTGGAGATTATCAATTTATGAAAATGTCGAATGCTACATGGTACCTACGTTTCACCATTGCTTCAGTGCTCGTGGGGGCAAGCTTAGGCTTCGCTGCTGAGCCCGCCTTTAAAGTCTTTGGCACTACAGTCACAATGGACCAAGTGGCTACGGAAAAGCAGGGCGAATTTTTTGAAATGGACCGCAAGAAATTTGACATCGTCGAAGGTATGGCCCAAAGCCAATTCATGCAAAAGTTTTGGGAAAAGAAAGCAACCGACGGAAAAGTTTCAGTAGAAGAAGCGCGTCGCACTTACATGTCCAAAATCGTGAAAATCTCCGACAAAGAAATTAAAGAAATGACGGAGAAGCATAAAGATAATCCTCAATTTGCGAAATTCAGCAAGGACGAACAGCAGAAGCAAGTTCGTGATTACTTGACTGACAGATCGACTCGCACCGTTGAGGTGGATATTGTTCGCCAAGGTATGAAGTCTGGTGACTTGGTTATTAATTATCCGCAGCCCAAAGAGCCAATCTTTTCTTTAACTTTGTCCGATACGGATCATACTCGATTTGGACCTGGCAGCGACGACATAAAAACCATGGGCTGTGATCGAAAGACATGCCCGATCACCGTGGTTGAATACAGCGAATTTCAGTGCCCATACTGCTCCAAGGCAATGCCTGCAGTAAAAAGAGTTTTAACGGAGTACCGTGGAAAAATTAGCTGGACGACTCGAGACTTCCCTTTAAGCTTTCATGACCGTGCGCGCCCTGCCGCAGCTGCTGCACACTGCGCTGGTGATCAAGGGAAATTTTGGCACCTTTACACTTCAATATTTGATAACCAAAATGAGCTTAAAGATGAGGATCTAAAAAAATACGCACTTAAAGCCGTACCAGATAAAGCAAAATGGGAGGAGTGCTTTAAAAACTCAGCTGCTAAGAATGCTGTAATCGATGCCAACATTGAATCCGGCATGAAAGTTGGCGTAACTGGCACCCCTGCATTTTTCATCAACGGCCGCCGTTTGAGCGGAGCCCTTCCTTACGAAGAGTTCAAACGAATCATCGATGAAGAGATGGGGCGAGGAAAAAAGTCATAACTTGTTGATTTAATAGCTTTTATTATAAATACACTAAAGTGCCCCATGTTTTTAACCGAGGACAACCCTGTGAGACGGGTCAATGTGACTTGGGTGAATACATGGGGTATTTTATGGCTGAAGGTAAACGAGAAAATAGGAAATTAGTTAGGCTGCTGCTCAAAGCACCGCTAAAAGTTACGATTCGCTCACTTGGGGCGGAAATCTCCTATGAACTGGAAACTCGAAACCTCTCCTACACCGGATTTTTTCTAGATTTTGAGAAGCCGGGACGCTTCCCATTTACACAAGCCTCGATTATGGAAGTGTGGATTGAGCTCGAAAAAAACATGAAGATTTTTTTCAACGGAAAAATGGTGCGAAAAGTTATGCCCGGTGAGCCGGGCAGCGATATCACAGGGCCTGGAATCGCGGTGCACATCATACAAATCGACACTAAAGTTGAAACTCAATTGAAGAATTTTATTGATCGCCGCGTTGCGGAAACGGCAGCATCCGACGAACAATCCAATGTGGCCTCAAGTAAAATTGCCTAGGTCAATATAATCGTGGCCGGCTAAACAGGCTCTACAGTTACGATCTATAGCATGACGATCAACTCTTGATTGGTTTCCATTTTATATTGCAGCCCAGACTTGGTTTTTGTTCGGCAGGGACTTGCCGGTTAGCTATGAGTGCATCCATTGCCAAGCGTAGATCTCGTCCGGTCACGGCAATTTGATTAGATGGTCGGCTGTCGTCCAGCTGCCCGCGGTAAGCAAGCTTGTGCTCGCGGTCAAAGAGGTAAATATCCGGGGTGCACGCGGCCTTAAACGCTTTGGCGACGGCTTGTGTTTCGTCGAATAAGTAGGGAAAAATATACCCAGCGTTTTCCTTTTCATGTCTCATCTTGTCAGGCGCGTCGTCCGGGTAATTTTCAGCGTCATTACTGTTGATGGCGACAACGGCCAAACCTTTCGGCATGTAGTCGCGACCGATCGCCGCTAGCTGCTGGCGAATGTGAATGACAAACGGGCAATGATTGCAAATAAACAAAACCAAAACAGGTTTACCTATAAAGTCTATATCGGAGACTTTTTTGCCGTCGGTGTCTGGTAGTGAAAATTTTGGAATCCTTGTGCCCAGTTCTAACATATTTGACGGGGTGCGAGCCATTTTAGGATCTCCATTTTGAGAGACTATTAGTAAGACACTGCTACTTATATGCTGCTGATTTTATATTGTTAATTTTAACTTTCAATTTTCAGCTTACTCTGGCACCACAAATTCAAGGCCATCAAACGCAAGTTCAACATGGCTCGGAAGTTTACGGGAGTCAACCTCAAAGTCAATTTCATGATTTAAGTGGGTAATGATGCCTCGTTCCACGTCTAGGCGTTTGAAAATTTCAAGGGTTTCATCAATGCTCGAGTGAGTTTTGTGAGATCGCCAACGAAGTCCGCTCGCAACCATGGTGTGAATTTTGCCGCGCCATGCTTTGATGTTTGCATCGGAGAGAGTTTTAAAATCTGTGGCATAAGCAAATCGCCCAAAACGCAAGACGTTGGTGAAGGCATTGCCGTGTGGTGCAAGGAATGTTTCAATTTCCATGTCAGCAATCGTAGTCGTGCCATGCTCTTGCGGGAAGGGGAGAAGGCGAATATCAGGACGACCGCCCAGGTAGCCGGTGTCTTCGAAGGCATAGTGAAAACGTTGCTTAAGTTCGGGAATCAAAGTTGGATGTAGCCAGCAGGTGATTGGTTTTTCACTGCTGAAATATAAACCCCGCAAATCGTCAAAACCATGACAGTGATCCGCGTGCAAATGGGTGTAAATGACGTGCTGAAGCGTCGATATGTTAGCTCGAAGTAGTTGCAGTCTAAATTCAGGCCCAGTATCGACAACTACGGTGTGTCCATTGTTATGCCTTACGGCAATTGAGGCTCGCCAACGTTCATTTTTGGGGTCTTTGCTTTTACATACACCGCAGGAGCACCCCAACACAGGAACGCCGGTGGAGGTTCCTGACCCAAGAATAGTTATATTTAATGGCATAATTGGTTACTAACGAATGAGGTTTTGTAAGTGCCGAAGTGTTTCATGGCCTTTAGTCGTAAAATCGCGCATTTGATCCAGGCGAGCGATGTGATGAATTTTTCTAATTGGATATTCATGCCAAAAATCAGCCTCCCCTTCGGCAGTATCTGTGAAGGCAACATACACGCAGTTGGTAACACTATCGAGGATTTTTTTGAGGACCCCCTCCCTAAACAAAACTTGCATGCATAATTCGATTTCATCGCTAGGAAAAGGGATCGCCAAGGCAAGATGCGTCAGCATTGCTTGCGGTGTGAGCATGTTTTTATGGCCGAAAATATCGCGAATGCCTTGCACGCAGGCACGAAGTGCGAGTGGATCGGGATAATTTTTATCGATGGCAAAGCGGTGATGGTAGTAATCCTTCCCACCAACCAGCACGATGCAGCGAATAAATCCAGCATCTTCAACACCGAGGAGCTCTCGGCCCATCATTTCGACACTTTCGGGCATTCCGTTAAACACACAAAATTCAAGGCCATGCGCGGTTTCGACGTCACTTAAAAAGACGCCAATGACGACTACGATGCGCAGTGATCCGTCCTCAAAATTACGGCGAATCTTATTGATCTCAAGCTCATGAAGTCCTGGCCGAATAACCGCAAATTCCTCGTGGCGCGATTCTAGTAACGCTGCCGTATCGTATATTTGTTTTATGGAGTTACAGTATATAACTCCCTGCCCGCCAGAACGCTCGAGTTCTTGGACAATAAATTTTTCGCGTTCTGCCTCTTCAGTGACGAATTGAAACTCAATATCTAGCCCTGGCAGTGCTTCAGCTGTCAGACGGCCATGTTGCGGTGATTTGAGGGAAAGGTGATTCGTCAGATCCTTCGTCATGCGTCCGTTAGGATTCCAAATAATCGCAACTTTTTGGGTCAGGGCCGTGTTCTCCCGATCATCTAGTGAGGCCAAGAACTCGCCAACAAACCGGTACGAAGGGACAAATTTATGGGACCAAGGGCTCATGAGCTGAGCTTGATCAATCACTATAACACTAATAGTTCGTCGACGGAGGCGACTACAAAATCTCTCGCTGGACAGACGCCCTGGAGTGACCAACAGCAGTTGCACCTCGCCGCGGTCCATCGCCTCCCAAATAATTCGTTTTTCTTCCTTTGTCGGGGCCAAATCAAAGGATTCCGTGCAGATTTGCAGGGCTTCAAATCGAGTCTTCATTCGGCGGATACTTTGGATCGAGTGGCCCACAACCACCACAAGTTCTGCCCCAGCGATGGCTGGAAGGGCTGCACAGGTAATGGATGCAAGTCGCTCTGGGCCTGTAACAATGAGGTCTAGGCCCGCACCTAGGTGCTCTAATACTTCAAGATTTTGGCGTGAAACAAACGTAAGCCCAGGAATTTTTCTGGACGCAACAAGTAATCGCCTAAAGGCGTCATTTCCTTCAGGGGAGTTTTCTAGAGTTTCGTCACCGAATCCAGCAATGATGGAGGGGTGCCCTGCTACATTGAAGTTTATACTCATAGATATATTCTAGCGGATAATTGGGAAATACTGGTAATCTTTTTTATTTTCCTAGATATTACTGGGGGATATCTTGTGCCGGCAAAGGTAAAATCAGACTCGTAGTCAAGAAATGGGTGGTCAAGGGGCGAACGATGGAAGAAAAAACATCCACAGCACAGCTAGTCGTCCAAAAGTACGGAGGAACTTCCGTTGGGACGATTGAGCGAATAAAATCAGTCGCCGCGCACATCGCAAAAACAGTGCGTCAAGGCGAGCAGGTTGTGGCCGTGATCAGCGCCATGGGTAATCACACCGATGATCTGCTTGGCATGGCGCAGTCCATTTCAAAAGATCCCCCGCGTCGAGAGCTCGACATGCTATTGACTGCGGGCGAGCGTATTTCAATGGCGCTAATGAGTATCGCGCTGAATGATTTAGGGCAGAAGGCGATTTCTTTAACAGGATCACAGAGCGGCATCATCACCGATACGGTGCACGGCAATGCCCGCATTGCTAAGATTGGTGCCTTTAGAATTCAAGAAAATTTGGCGCAAGGTCAAGTGGTGATTGTCGCAGGTTTTCAAGGCGTGAGTGCAGAGTCAAAGGAAGTTACGACATTGGGCCGCGGTGGAAGTGATCTAAGTGCCATTGCCCTCGCGGGCGCCTTGGGAGCTCGCGGGTGCCAACTCTATAAAGATGTCGATGGCGTGTATTCTGCAGATCCAAGGCTGGTCAAAAGTGCAAAAGTTATCCAGAAAATTTCGTGGGATGCTATGACTTTGATGTCGTGGGCGGGGGCTTCGGTGCTTCACCCGCGGGGCGCCCATTTAGCCGCTAACTTTAATATTCCAGTGGAAATTCGCAGTAGTTTTAATTTAGAACGTGAAGGCACATTTATTTGCGGGAGACAAAATATGGAACGACTTGTAGTGCAGGCAATTACTCACAAAGAAAACATGGTATTAGTGAAAGGCCAGCTTTCCTCAAACGCTGAGGACGTCCTCGGGCAACTGCGCATGCGGCTGTGGCACCTAGGGGAAACACCGCAGGTGCAAACTCAAATGTCTAGACCCGATGGTCTAAAGTTTTGCTGGTCTATGCCCAAAGCCCTATCAGCAGAATCCATGGCTTTTTTAGCCGCAAATGGACTGTCGCCATCGGGGACCAGCGTCGAAGATTGTGGGATTATAACAGTCATCGGCAGTGGTTTTTGGCAAAGTCCAGAAACACTGGATAGCCTTCGCAAGATGGTTCGAAACCCGATTTTACTGGACGTAAAAAATAACGCTTTGACGATCGCCGTGAAAGGAACTCAGGTTGGTGATACCGTACAGGCCCTTCATGCCGCCTTGATTGGGTAGTTTTCACTGTGGCGGCGCTGATTCTTTAGAGTCTGATAATAAAAGTCAGGATCAAGGCGCGATGGAGTTGGGATAGCCAAGATTATTTGATTTTAAAGACGGCCCCTAGCACTATCGTATTGGTAGCCGCGCCTGCGAGCATTGCAGGTTCGTAGCCCAATTCCAATAGGACAGGACCGAGTTTTAGCCCAATGGCGATAAGGCCTCTTAAGTGAAGTCCTATGCCCGACTTGATTTTGTAGCCCCAGTCAGTGGACAAAGCTTTGGTGGCGCTGTCATCGATATTTGCTTTCATGTATGCAAAACCAATACCCACTTCCGTGCGAACAATGATGGGCCCTCGTTCATGGAAGGATAATGTGGGCCCAACAGTTAACGCGAACGCATTGGCCTTAAACGCACCCGTGGCGCCGTCGTCGTAGATGTTGACCGACGTGCCACTGAAATGGTACCAGGAGGCTTGAGATTGGAGGTCGAGGTTCCCCAGCACGTTGGCTAGGATTCCTTCGCCAGAAATTTCAAAACCACTTGCATCTCCTCTCCCGAGATTTGCGAGGCCAAAATGGATGGCGCCTTGTATTTTCCCCCGCGGGACATAAGTCGAGAGCTTGCCGCCGCTAGATTCGCCTGCGGAGCCTTCCGCATTGGAATAAGTTTTGGCGAGTAGTTGCACATCACCATTGATTTCATCCAGTTCAACGGTTCTTTTGATGCCGTTCATTTTAGTCACTCTGCCAGTAGCTATGACCTCGCCATCAGCGGTGTAAAATTCTACACGATCTCCCATGACGATGGAGGTGTCTTCAAGGTGGCAGACCTTCGCCTTTTTATTGCAGGTAAAATCGTTGCTGGCGGATGCGGAAAAAGAGGCAAATAAGAGGGCGATGGTCAGGCCTGCGAAAAAACCTTGGGGAAACTGTGCGGGATAATTCAATTGGCAGTTCTTCTTCACGATGGTTTCCTTCACGAAAGTTTTTATCGACCGATCTTAAGTACGAGAAATAGCGTGGCAATGCATCTCAATTTCTGACTGCTAGTTTTGCCAATACTAAAGTATAATTATAAATGGCCATTACTGCAAATGGACAATGACTGATTTTCGGAATCTTAAATCGCCACAGGTGCATTCGAGGAACAAGGGTGTCTATTTGATTGATTGTCAAATATTGCGCAAGGAGCTTGCTCGGCGAAAAGTAGCGGTATTTAATGCCGTCGACGCCTCGTGGTCCGCTATTCCTATCGCCCTGACTCCGACCACAGTTGAGGCTTCCGAGTGGGAATCTCTCGAGCATGACGGTAGATTGATCTTCGGAGTATTTTTAAAAGTATTGCGCTGGCTGCAGTGTCCAAGCCAAAATAATCTTGCCAAAAATTTGTTTGATGGTCTTTCAGATTTCGAAAAAGAATTTGTCACCAGCGATTCTAGTGAATGTTGGGGGCACGTCACCATTCGCATGGATCTATTTTGGCACCATGGAAACATCAAAATCATCGAAGTCAACTGTACGATTCCCGCGATGCAGGCCTATAGCGATAATGTTTTTAACGCTTGGGCGCTGGCAGGAGGGGAGGTGCATGGTGAATCAAGAAATTCGGAGCAACTACTTGAAAGTCTGGTTGCGATGTATCGACTGGATGGTGGCCGACTTGCCCGCCCACGCATCGTTATTTTGCACCGCGAAGGCGATAGTCAATTGGGAGAACTCCTGTGGTTCCAGAAAGAGTGGACGGCCCGTGGTTTTGAAACGTTGTTGGCCGATCCTACTAGGATTTCTAGGATGGGGGATCTGTGGGTGGTCGACGATACGCCTTGCGATTTGGTCTATCGGCATATATTCGCATTTCGACTGAGTGGGCATGAGGCTGGGCAACAAATCAAAAAAAACCGAAACTGCCACATGTACAATCCTATCAGCGCGCATTTTGAGGCTAAGGCCTTCTTGGCATTGGTCAGTCAACTCGCAGGTGATCAAAGACTTGCCGCGGAAGTTGAAATGACGGAAGAAGAAATTTCTGCAATCACGAATCGTGTTCCCCAAAGTAGAATTCTTGGCCGGGATTTGGTGGATCGTACTTTGGGGGCGAGTGGCAGCGATAAGCGAGACAGAATGGGAATAAATTTATCCTCTACCGTCCTGAAACGAAGCATCGGCTACGGCGGGCATCAAGTTATTATGGGAGATACATGGAGAACTGAGGATACGCAAACAAACCTTCGACAGATGACAAATATGGAGGGGGAGATCACTTTTGAGAAATTTTATGAATGGGTCTTAGAGCATGATGATAGCCTATGGATTATACAAGAGAGGATGTCGGGTGCACGCAGGAAAACACAGGTTTTGACCAGTCATGGCCTAGAAATTTGGGACGCATTTTTCGATGCTTCAATATTTATCAATTCAAGAACGGCACCCATTTGCCGCGGCGGAGTCAGTCGCGTTTCGACGTCACCTATCGTCAACATTGGAAAGGGAGGCGGCCTGGCGCCGTTCTTGATAGTGACCAATGGCATTTAGAAAACTGGGCCTAGAACCTACATTAGTTGAGACGATTTTGGCTTGTGGCTACAAGGTTCCGACACCGGTTCAAGCACAAGTGATTCCGGTCGTCCTTAGGCGGGCAGACCTCATCGCCATTGCCCCAACTGGAACGGGGAAGACAGCGGCATTTACCTTGCCACTGTTGCAAAATCTCGCCTTGCAACCTAGGACTTCACCCGCAAGCAGTGAAACAAAATTGTCGAACAGGATCCCGCGCAGAATCCCTCGCGCCCTCGTGTTGACACCCACTCGCGAACTGGCCATTCAGGTTTTTCAAAGCGTGCAAACCTACGGGCAAAAGCTAGAGGTCGAAGTGGTTAATTTATTTGGTGGCGTTAGTTATGATGCTCAAATAGAAAAATTGCAGGCAGGAGTCGATATTGTTGTCGCAACGCCGGGACGGCTTCGAGATTTGTTGGAGCGGGGGGCCGTGGACCTTTCTAAGCTGCAAGTTTTGGTCCTCGATGAAGCCGACCGAATGCTTGACATGGGGTTTATCGAGGACGTGGAAGTTATTATCAACCAAACGGCTAAGAACCGCCAAACCCTACTCTTTTCGGCCACGTTTTCTGATGAGGTACGTGGGCTAGCGAAGAAATTTCTCAATAAACCAGAATCCGTACATGCGTCACCCCAAGAAAAGACGGCACCTCAAGTTTCACACGTCATTCATCCGGTGGATCCTCCGCAAAAAATGCCGCTTCTTGTCCACCTGATCGAGCAGCATCCAAAGCGGCAAATATTGGTATTTACACGCACAAAAATTAAAGCCGACGAGGTCGCAAAGTCATTAACAGCACGTGGTTTCTTATGCATGGCGACTCATAGTGGAAGGACTCAAAGCTACCGGACAAAGGCCATGGCGTGTTTTAAAGACGGTAGAATTTCCGTGCTTGTCGCCACCGATGTGGCGGCCCGTGGACTTGATATTGAAGACCTTAGTCTAGTCATCAATTTTGAAATTCCAAATCTTCCAGAAGACTACGTACACCGGATTGGGCGTACCGGCCGCGCGGGGCAAAGTGGCAAGGCGGTATCCTTGGTCACCCAAGACGAACTTTATCTGTTGAATCCGATCGAACAATTGATCAAAACTAGCATCCCTCAAGTTTGGGTTGAAGGCTTTGCGCCCCTTAACTTTAATCCGAAAGACACGCAGGGAAGAAATAAAAATTCTCGCACGAAGGAATTTAAAAAGACTGCTCCGAAGCCAAAAACTAGAAATGAAAAAAAACGCCCTTGGGAATGAATTATAGATCGTAACCGAAAGGTGGTAAGAGGCTCTTAGGCGCATGGATGTGGCCGAGGGAACGGTCGCGATAAGAATCTATTATTTCCAAAAATGGCACCATCACAGCTGTTGTAGTTGGCTGATATAAGCGTATTTTATTGCAAAAATTGTATTTTCCCAAATTGCGGCATCGTCCCGCCGGACTAATGATAATTAGAAAGTCGGCCGATGAGGGAGGGTTGGCATCATGAACAAAGGAGGGAGTAAATTCTAGACATAGCGGTGAGCACTTGGAGGAACTTTGAGGGCGATGTAGTCAGTTTTTTCGTTTTCTGTTCGCAGTTTTTTTTGAACTTTGACACAAAGGCAGAATTTGTTAATATATAACCCTGATCATGAAGATTAGGTATTAGTGAGGAGACCACAACGATGCTAAATAAAGATATGTCGACAGAAATCATGAACCAGGTGGGAACTGAGCAGATGGCACAGCACCTGACTGAGTTGCGCTTGCTTGAAAAGCGCACTATTTTCGTTAGTGAGGGAATTAACTCAGCCGTCGCTAAACGAGTGATCAATCAGTTGCTTAGCCTTGAGTACGATAAGCCAAATACTCCGATTAACCTATATTTGAACAGCCCTGGCGGCGAGGTAAATAGTGGATTTGCCATTTACGATACGATTCGTTTTTTATCGTCGGATGTGCGAATTATAAACACAGGACTGTGTGCGTCGATTGGCACGATCATCAATATCGCCGCAAAAAAGCACAATCGCTTTACCATGCCCAACTGTAAGTTTTTAATTCACCAGCCGTTGATCATGGGCCAAATATACGGCCAGGCCTCCGATATTGAGATTCACGCTCGTGAAATCCTTAAAACACGCCAAAAAATCAACGAGTTACTGGCCGCGGCCTGCGGTCAACCACTGCCTAAAGTTGAAAAGGACACGACTCGCGACTATTGGATGAATGCCGGTGAGGCCCTAGAGTATGGTCTCGTCACAAAAATCATAGAAAACATCTCCGACCTGCGCTAAATTTGTATTTCCCCAACTGCGCGAAGATGGTGGAATTGGTAGACACGCTGGTCTCAGAAGCCAGTGCCGAAAAGCTTGGGGGTTCAAGTCCCCCTCTTCGCACTAAGTGGTCCGACGTGCATCGAATAAAATTAAAAAATCTATCTGCAAGTCAGCAAATTGCTCGGTCTCTTAGGCCGTGGCGATTTCGCGTTTATGGTGCAAATTTTGCCGCGATTATTTTGGGGATTGTCTCAGCAATGCTTGGAGTCGTCATCGGGCCTGCGATGTTTGTGCTGCTAGACCCCAGTGTGAAATCACTCAGAGTGGATTCTTTGCTAGGTCCGATATTTGCGTCGATGGCTCATAATTGGATTGAGGGTGATGTGATTGCAACAGCAGATTTATATCGGGTGCTGCCAATTGTACTGATTGGTGTGGCGACCGTAAAATCATTGCTGACATTTTGGCAATGGTATACGTGGGAATCCCTGGGCGAGAAAATTGCTTTTGGGTGGCGCGCAGCCCTCGTCGATTCGTTTATTCGCGTAAATCCAGCCTTGCGCGATGATGGCCACGTAGCGAAGGCCGAAGGTGAGCTTGGTGGGCTACTGGCACAGGATATTCGTACCTGCCGTGACTTCGTCGTTCATTTTTATGGAGGCTTACCTCGCGAGGGCTTACAAGTACTGTTCATATCAATCTCGCTGGCGGTATTGAGCCCTAAACTATTTTTAATTTTCATTTTTTGTGTGGCTCCAGTCGTTGGTTTACTAAATACATTGGGGAAAAAACTTCGACGTCGAGCGACTGAATCACTTGAAGAGAATTCTCATTTAGGAGAATGGATTCAACAGCGGCTTTTAGGCCTAGAAACGATCAAGCAATACTGCACCGAGGAACTAGAAATATCCGCGATGCGCGTGGGCAGCCAACGGTTATTTAGTGGTTTTTTTAAGTCGGCTAGAATTAAAGCGCGCACCTCCCCATTGATCGAATGTCTCGGTGTCATGGCCATGTCGCTAGCGCTTTCAGTTGCATTTTCGGATATCGCAGCAGGAAAAATATCGGGCTCTATAGCCATGTCGTTTTTCTCAAGTTTAGCATTATTAGCTCAAGCGGCCTCGAAGCTTGGTCGCTATTTTAACAGTAACCGCGAGGGAATTGCTGCCGCCAATCGAATTTTTAGGGCCATCGATGAGTTGGATGCCGCTTCTCAAAGCCAAGTTCGCCCAGCGCTGGGCGCGGCTGCAGTCCCGTCCAGCATTAGGCTTAAAGGCGTCGAGGTTCGCTACGGAGATAAGATTGCCGTTGAAAATTTTAGTTTTGAATTTCAAATGGGCAAAGTTTATTGCTTGGTCGGAGCTTCTGGTGCCGGGAAAAGTAGTGTTTTCAGTGCCGTGCTGGGAGTTCGGCCTGTGGCCTCAGGAACCATTGAATATCACTGTGGGACTAGCGTTGAAAGAAATACGCTGCCAATTGTCTATATGCCACAGCAAGTGCCAGTGATTCCCGGTAAACTTGCCGAAAATGTTTCTTACCCCAATATAGTGTATAATCAAAAGCGTGTAGAAGAGTCATTGTTAGCGGTAGGCTTTTCAATTGAGAAAAGCCGTATGCCTCAAGGGCTAGAGACTCTCATAGGGCCAGGCGACCTTCAGCTTTCTGGCGGACAATTGCAAAGACTTCAAATTGCACGTCTAGCCTACCATCAGGCGCCATTTGTTTTGGTGGACGAGGGGACCAGTGCTCTGGATCCAGAGCTGGACCAAGTGGTGTTGGCGCATATTCGAGGTCTAGCCAGAGCCGGCGCCGTCGTGATTATGATCGCTCACCGGAAGTCGGCAGTGGATATTTCAGATGAACTGTTGGTCATGGAAAACGGCCGTTTGACGATGTCAGGTGTTACTAAAAGTGTGGTAAATTCGGAGCCATTTAGACGCTCTTTTGAGGGCGTTAAGTGATTGAAGTCTGGGGCGTGCCAAGGATGGGAACATGACTAAATCTATTATGGACATAAGGCCATCAAAAAACGAGCGCATCTATGCGGTCGGAGACATACATGGTTGTTATAACGAGCTTCTGGCCTTAGAAAAAAAAATTAGGGAGTCTGTGGGGCGTTCAAAATTTAGTAAATATAAAATCGTTTCGGTGGGTGACTTGTGCGACCGAGGTCCCAACGCTAATGGGGTGATGGAGCATTTTGCGAAGGGAGCCCTGGCGGGGACGCATCAATTGATATTGGGCAACCATGAAATATTTTTCATGTTGGCCTTCATTGGTTTTAGGCCAGATTTACTTGAAAAAGCTCGTGTCCCTTATTCATGGTTTCATCGTGCCCTGGTGCAGATGTTTCCTGCATTGCACTCGAGCATTGAGTCTTGGCGCATGAGCGGCGGCGAGATTGTTTTCAAAAGTTATTTGGCGAATATAGATAATGTCAAGACTTGGGACAAAGTTCCCGCAGAGCATCTTCGACTACTATTCGAGGCGCCATTAATCCTGCGCACTCCGAAAGTCATCGTAAGTCACGCTTTGATTCATGAGGGAGATATCGAAAAATTGGCTCAATCAGATCAGGAAGCGTTATCAAACAAGGAATTTATTGCCGATAAAGAAACGAATCAAGCAGTGTTTCGCAGCCTGTGGGAAAGAAAACAGGCCGAAACACGCATTGATACACTTCGCCGTCATGTCTCAGGCCACACACCTATGAAGGCAGTTTTGCGGGACCTAAAGCTTGGCACC
>CANJQY010000045.1 GCA_947476525.1 Oligoflexales bacterium | reverse complement strand
TTTGCATCCGTGATTTTTTTATTTTCAGTTTTATTCGAGGACTTGTCGGTAGATTTCCCGTCTGATTTTGTCGATGATTTGTCGGTAGACCTTACAACTGATTTTACCGCCGATTTCCCGGCAACTTTGACAGTAGTCTTAACCGTAGGCTTAACAGTAGTCTTAACAGTAGTCTTAATCGGAGCTTTAACTGTAGTCTTAATCGGAGCTTTAACGCTCACAATTTTCTTATGTTTAATCTGAGGTTTTACCGCGATCGACTTTTTTGGAGCGGGTTTTACCACAGGTTTTTTTACCGCAGACTTTTTCGCAGCCGCCAAAGCTAGGGAACTATTGCTGATGGCATGGCTCTTAAGCACATTTTTAGTGGGCTGTTTATTTACAGGTGTAAAATCCTTTTTAAGAGGCGATGCTTTAATTGTTGTGTTGAATTTTGCCTTGGTTTTGGCCATGAAATGCCCCAATCTTAAAAAGGTCGGACGAATATATTAACATAATTTAAGCAGCTGACTCTAACCCCTAACTTAGAGAATTGCAACAAAATCTCAAGCACGACAAGGGGTTGCAAGATTTGTGCCGAACTCTGTGGCAATTTGAAATTAAATTCAAAATTGTTAAATGGGGCGGTCCAGGGACGCTAAATTTTGACTGAGTGCCATAACTTCGGCAAGAAATTTCGGTACGTCTTGTGGCGATTGGCTTGCCGCAATTTGAACCTGCCGTTTTAGAAGCGTGATAGATTGTTTAATATTATTGCGGCTTTGTTCCGTAATCAGAGTGTCAATGGACTTGTTCCTGTCGGCAGTTTCAAACGAAGCAGCAGCCATCTCGGTTAGGGAGGCAAGGACCGCGACCTCCTCTGGAGAAAAAGCGGCCAACACCATGGGATCATTTTTAGGCGAGTGTCCTTGGGCATAGCTTTGGGCTACTTGCCGAGAAAATAATTCCCATAGCGGCTCTAACGCCAGCTCTTTCGACATAAACGAGTCCACTTTTCCAGGCTCGATTTCACCTGCCTCCGCAAAATAGACGTGCCCCAAAACTCCTTTTTCAACTGGAGTTAATGCCCGAGACGGCATCAAAATTGGTGTTTCGAGTGATTCTTTGGAGGCCGGGTTGACTCCTAGCCTAGCAGCGAATGCAGAATCGGGCCGGGCCCCTGGAGGTGGTGCGAATGAAAAGGAATGCAGTTGCCGAAGGATGACCTCGACCGGAACACCCGTTAGTCCAGAAATTCGCGTGACGAGGTATCCTCGCTTTATTTGATCCGGAATTTTCGAAAGCCAGGGCACAAAGTCATTGCTAACAATGCTTGGGATGGCCGCTTGATTAATTCCGCTAAGTTTTGAGCCAATAGCCAAGTCCATCAGGTCTACCGAGTTGGAGAGGACCTCTCGCAGTGCGTCGGCCCCATTTTTTCGGACAAAGGTATCAGGGTCGTCACCCCCGTTTAATTTTGCAGCTCTAACTCGAATCTCGGGCACTTCAAGCACAACCTCAATGGCCGAAAGTGTCGCTTGTTTCCCTGCATTGTCGCCATCAAACATCACAATGGCCTCTGGCGTTTTGGTTTGCTGAGACAATAATTTTAGCTGGCGAACGGTCAAGGCCGTGCCCATTGACGCCACAACCTCGCGTACGCCTGCTTGCCAAAGTGCCAAGGTATCCATGTAGCCTTCGACAATAATGGCGCGACGCTTGTCTTTTATGGCTTCGCGAGACTGATGGAGCCCAAAAAGCACGCCTGACTTGTCGAACAAAGGGGTGGCCCCACTGTTTTTATATTTTGCAGGATCGTTGGTGATTGTTCTTCCGCCAAACGCAATGACACGTCCCTGAATATCGCGAATCGGAATCATGATGCGGTCTCTAAAGAAATCATAGGGGCGACCCGACTGCGCGCTCATACCCGATAGACTTGCACGACTCATGTCGTCATCTCTAAAGCCGAGGGCACGAAGGTGCTTTGACAATCCAAAGCCTTCGCTTGGAGTCAGTCCGAAGCCAAAAGCAATGATATTTTCGGCGCTAAATCCGCGGTTTTTTAAATATTCTAGACTCTCTTCGCCGCGCGGTGACGCCAACTCGCTGACGAAGAATTCTTGAGCGGCCACCATCATTTGAGTTAAGACGGCGTGTTCTCCCCGGCGCCGTTTTAGGGTGTCGGATTCGTCCAGCTCAGGAGCATCAATGCCGTATTTTCCGGCCAAGAATTTTAGGGATTCAATAAAAGAAAATTCGCGAGTTTTACGGACAAACGTGATGGCATCTCCGGTTTCCTTGCATCCGAAGCAGTAGTAATGATTGTCGGGGTAAATATGAAAGCTTGGAGATTTTTCGGCGTGAAACGGGCAGCATGCGGTTAAGCTCGTGCCGCGCCGCACAAGCGTAACGGTTTCCCCAATGAGCTGATCCAGGGGGACGCGCGATTTAATTCGCAATTTTACATCGTCAAGAGATGTTGTCATGATGTGCTGCCGATCCGGTCGCGTATTTTACCAGTTCTAGGATTCATTAAGTATTCTGTGACTAGAACATAAGAGAGGGCAGTCTGTCACTGATTGACAGTGGTTATTTTTATTTTTTGAAAAAAAATTGCCCCCTAAAGCTCGCGCAATAGGGGGCAATTTTTCCAAAAATAGCGGCAATTTAATTAAAACTTGCGACTTTTCTTTAGGGCACGTTTACGAGCCGCAATGGACTTCTTCTTGAGACGAACAGATGGCTTTTCGTAGTGCTCGCGCTTGCGCACGTCACTCAATACACCGCCCTTCTCACACTGTTTTTTAAAACGGCGAAGTGCGCCCTCAAAAGGCTCACCATCACGAAGACGAATACCTGGCATTAAAAATCACCTGCCCTTCATGCAATAAAAGATCACTCTATCTGGCCAACATTCTAGCCTGACGATCTCCGTAATCGCATAAATTCTTGATATTAGCCAGCAATAAATATTCGGGAACAGTATTGTCGTCCTTTGCTGAATAAATAGCCGCCACAAAGTGCTGAGGGCGAGGATCCATGCAAATGTTGCGCGGGTCGCGTTCTTTGTCCACCTCGCTAAACGGTGTGGCGGAAATGAAGACGGTCTGTGAATCCTTGACATAGGCCTTAAATCGGCTCCCCATTCGGGTCAATATTTCAGCTACAAGCTTCGGAGTTGTTAAGGTTTTTTGATTTCGGCGGTAGTAGGCAATGCCGAAATAGGGGGTTGCTGTCTGGTGGGCAATGTCCGGAAGGTAATAGACACTCATGCCAGAATAAGCATCTCCGAGACTTCCGCGAAAGTCACACGGAGCGGACGGATAATAGACGATCGCAGATTTGCCGTGAGAGTCCCTAAAAAGACGGCCAAAACCACTGATGTCACTAAATTTATCAGTTTTTTTCTGCTTGCTGGCGAGGGCTGACAAAGCTGTGATGTATTTTTTTTGTTCGTCCCCGCGAAGAAACATAAGTGGATGATTTCCAAACAAAATATGCTGGGCCAACGTTGGAATATCTAAAATGGCGGCGTTAAACTTCTCGCAGGTGAAGTTAGGAATATTCATATCAGGTATCTTAAGTTCTTGGTTAAGGCCTACGCCTCCAAAAAAGGCATCTTCCTCGTTTAAATATATCGGTGCGGGGTCAACGCCATCAAAGTTTGCTGCGGTCAATAGCGCCTTGCACTCCGCAAGGGCCGCAGCACCTGGAGGTTGGCCTTTAGACTTAAGGAACGCATTTTTTTTACATTTAAGGAAAAGACCGGCACTCGGATACTTGTCCAAACATCGAGCGAAGGCTTGGGGCAGATTTTGACTGGCCAGTCCTCCAGCGGCGACCTGTTTCGTGGCATCCGCGGTACAAGAATTATAATTTTGGTTTTTAGCAGGGATTACTTTGACTTTTGCTGGGGTCAACGTACTCTGACCCTCCAGTGCGTATAGCTTAGGCGCAACGACACACAATAGTACGATGGACCAATGGTGGGCTATCCTGTTCGGTGATCTTTTTATTGCGTTTACCATCCTATAAGTGTACGGGATGGTGCACCATAGCCGCAAGAAGTTATGACAGAATTGAGGTTTTTTCTTTTTTTCTGGTTTTCCGTTTTTCCGTTTTTCCGTTTTACATTGAGGAATCCACTTTTTCATGGATTGCCAGATGAGGAACCCTGTTACGTCTCTATAGACCAAGGAATGACCTATGCCATCTTTTGACATTGTAAGTGAGCTCGACCTGATGGAGGTCGAGAATGCAGTGAACCAAACAGCGAAAGAAATCGGAACAAGATTTGATTTTCGTGGTGGTAAATCGTCCATCGAGCTTGATAAAGACGCCAAAACAATCAAAATCATGGCCGACGATGAGATGAAACTGCGCGGTATTCATCAAATCATGCAACTTAAAATGGCGAAGAGAAACATTGATCTTAGGGGGCTAAAGTATAATCCAGAGGAGCAGGCTTCCGGCAATATGCTCCGCCAGACTGTCGAACTAAAGGCCTCACTTGAAAAAGACGAGATGAAGGAAACCAATAAACTAATCAAGGATTCTAAGCTAAAAGTCACCACCGAGATTCAGGGTGAACAGCTGCGCGTCACAAGCAAGAGCCTGGATGATCTGCAAGCGGTCATGGCGATGCTGCGAGGTACCCAGCTAAAGTTTCCTGTACAGTTTATCAATCGACGAAGTTAAATTGAGTCTAAATATTACGAATTTTTTTGAATTAATTAAGAACAAAACTGGGGTTCATCATGGGTTTTAAATGCGGTATTGTCGGTCTTCCAAATGTTGGTAAATCTACCATCTTTAACGCTCTAACCGCTGCTGGGGTTGCAGCTGCGAACTACCCGTTCTGCACGATAGAGCCTAACGTTGGCCGAGTCGATGTGCCGGATCTACGGTTGGATACTATCTGCTCAATCGTCAAGACGCTGCGCGTCATTCCCACGTCCATGGAATTTGTCGATATTGCTGGCTTGGTTCGCGGAGCTTCAAACGGAGAAGGACTTGGCAATCAATTTCTTGGCCACATTCGAAGTACCGATGCCATCGCTCATGTGGTGCGCTGTTTTGACGACGGTGACATTATTCATGTTGACGGCTCAATTTCACCGATTCGTGACATCGAGACCATTGATGCCGAGTTGATTTATGCTGACGTCTCAACCGTCGAAGTGGCACTCGAAAGAAATCGCAAATTCAATAAAAGTGGAAATAAAAAATTCGCAGGAATCGTAGCTATGCTCGAGGCTCTGGAAGCTCACTTGCAAGGCCTTAAGCCTGCTCGCACGTTTAATATCAATTCCTTTGTCGGAGATCTGGTGGAAGTGGGTGACGCTTGGCGCGATATGCACTTGATCACAGCAAAGCCTGTCCTTTACGTGTGTAACGTTGAAGAGAATTTGTGCGATGGCACCAAGGATAATGCCTATACGCTGGCCGTAAAGGAACGGGCTAAAGTCGAAAAGGCGCAATGGGTCATTATTAGCGGAAAAATTGAGGAAGAGCTGATTCAACTAGATGTGGAATCTAGAAAAGAAATGTTGAGCGCATTAGGGGTCGTTGAGCCAGGGCTGAATCGGTTAATTCGTGCAGGATATGACACACTTTTACTCCAAACATATTTTACTGCTGGCGAAAAAGAAGTACGCGCTTGGACAATTAATCGGGGCGATAAGGCTCCACAGGCTGCAGGGAAAATTCACTCAGATTTTGAACGTGGTTTTATTTGCGCGGAAGTCTACGGAGTGGATGATCTGGTGAAGGCCGGTAATCGTGGCAAACTTAAAGAGCTCGGATTAATGCGCACTGAGGGGCGTGAATATACGGTGAAGGATGGCGACGTGATGGACTTCAGATTTAACGTTTAACGTTCGGCATCCAGCATCCACTATACAGTATCCAGCGTTTCAAGTAAGAAGTGCCGCGAAGTACCCTTAAACGGAGTCTAACCTATGTCCACAGCTCTCGTTACAGGTGCTAGCGCAGGTCTCGGAACTGATTTTGCCAGAATTCTTGCCAGTCAAAAATATGATTTAATTCTAGTGGCTAGAAATGAAGGTCGACTGGCTGCACTCGCCGCAGAACTTTCAAAAGAGCATGGCGTTAAGGTCTGCGTCTTAGCGCGTGATTTGTCGATTCCTGGAAGTGCCGACGCACTTATGCTAGATCTAAAGTCCCAACGACTTTCGGTTGACGTGTTGGTTAATAATGCGGGAGTAGGCCTGCACGGTCCCGTGGCCGATTCTGATGGGGCCGCCCTAGCTGGGATGCTGCAATTAAATGTTACGACGTTGACGCAGCTCACAAGACTTTTACTTCCTGATATGCTGGCTCGCAAAGGTGGCCGGATATTAAACGTCGCATCGACCGCAGCCTTTCAGCCTGGGCCGTGGATGGCTGGATACTATGCCACAAAAGCTTACGTGCTCTCGTTCAGTGAGGCATTAGCCTCCGAGCTCAAAGGAACCGGCGTAACGGTTACGACGTTGTGCCCTGGACCAACCGCCACAGAATTTTTTGAACGAGCGAACATGTCTCGGTCTCGTTTTAAGGACATTTTTTTTGCAGACTCAAGGCCGTGTGCTCAAGTCGGCGTCAACGGGATGTTCCGTGGGAAAACAATTGTCATTCACGGAGCTCTGAACCAGCTGTTGGTCCTGACTTCAAAGTTTCTTCCTCGGGCTGTCGTGCGGTTCATCGCGGGTAAACTAAACCGCTAACGGCACTCTGCCCTCGCCTTTACAAATCCTAAAAAGAAGATGCTGTCAGGATTTTTTCTTAGGGAATTAAGCTCCGAGGCCATCTGGGTGACGACGGTTTTAGTCACCATTTTTGATTTCACGAGCTCTGGAGACCCCGACAGAAGTAAATCTATCCAATAGTCCAAAAACTGGTCTCGAAGTTTTGATTGGCGACGGTCCAAGTGCCAGTGTGAAAAGTTGGTAGAGATATTTTTGAAACCTGATTCCAGTAAATAGTTGCCAAGTTTTGCTCCAACGTAGGGGTCACCTTTCAATTTTATTTGATGCTCATTGTATGCCGCCCAATATTTTTTTGTGGCAGGCCCGTAAGGGTAAACAAAAAAAGAATGATTTAAAACTTCGTTAATATGAATCACGGATTTTTTGGCCAACACTCTTTTTGTTTCTTTTAGAATTCCCACTGGATCTGAAACATGCTCTAAAAACCATGTGATAAAGGCGCCGTCAAACGTGTTTTTTTTAAACGGTAAGTCTTGAGCATTGGCCTCAGTCACCGTGATCAATCCCTTATTAATGGCGCCAGAAAGTCGTTTCCTCGCCTTGGACACCTGTTCTCGGGAGGCATCAACGCAGGCAATTTTGGCATTCGGAAAACGCTCGTGCAAAATTTCGGTTTGTGCTCCAACTCCGGACCCAATTTCGAGGATGTGTTTGCAACCAGAAAAATCCACTTGAGCAAAGACCTGTTCCTCCAAGAAACGAGCTTGATGGTAAAGGCGGTTGTGCTCCGCGGCGGAATACCCGTGCAGGTACCCGTCCTTCTTGGATCGAGATTTATTGGCAATTTTAGTGCCGGTCATGTGGCAGCTCCTAACTTCGAAATTGTACTACAATCTACAAAAAAACTATAGAATCATTTGTGCGAACGGAGGTGCGTATTAATCCGATGTATATGAATGGCGCATCAAAACTTGCAATCGGGTGCTGAATTTATTATGCTAATGTAGGTTGGAAAATTTCGAGTATATTATGTGTAGTAGCAACACACATTATACGCTTTTCGCAATTATTGTTTAGTTCAGCGGATAAAGATCGATGTAAGAAATTGCCATCTTATCCGATCAAGGGTGTTTTACCCGGTCAATTCCATTGACGTCGCCATACTCCGCACATATAATAGTCCAAACACTTTTCATAATGATTAAATTTTCGCGGGATCACCCCCCCCAAAGGTAACAAATATGAAGATGCAAAAGTTAGTTCCAGTGACGGCAGTAATCGTTAGTTTGATGGCTTGTCGTCCGTTTGGACGTGACGTGAAAAGCCGTGCCGTAGCGCAGGCTGACAAGTCAGAAGCCACCGTTTCTCCAATTGAAGGAGACGAATTCATCCTTGGGGATTCCTTAGAAATGACGGACAGCGAGTGGAGCAACCTCAAAGCACGCAATGATAGCCTTACACAGGCGATCAAAAATCTAGTGGGCGACATCGGCGCCACGGTCGACTCGTGTATTGAGATCGTGCGGCAACACGATAAGATTACGGGTGACCTAGAACTCGGCACCAAAGAAGATCTGGCAGGGGTCGACGAAGCAAGGCTAACGCGAGATTTGAAAGTGGAACATATCGCAAATTTGAAAGCCTATAAACAAGGTTTGATTGCGCACATTGGGAAGGTCGTAACTGATGTTATATCCATTGAGAGTTCCCTAGCTGCGATTGGCCCAAATTTAAGAGCTGCTTTGGGCCGAAGTAATCGTGACCTGGCAGATCAAATGGCAAAGTCTCGTGCGGCCTTGATTGTTGTTCACAAAAATCAAAATGCAATTCTTGACAAGTCTCCATTTGACGAAGCGGCTTATGATGCCGAAGATGTAAAAGAAACCGCATTGCAAAATGATTTAGCGCAGGCTACTAGCTTGCGAAATGGTCAGGTGAATCTGTTGCGTAAGGTCAGTGTGATCGATCGCGCTACATTGACCGCTCAGCTTGCACAGGCGAAGAAGGATCGCGACAAGGCCGTTTTAGGAGATAGCCCAAAATTGGTGGATGTCACCAAAGAGATTAAAAAGCAAAATGCTATTTTGGTGCAATTAGAGAAAGACGTCGCCGTTTTTGAATCGCGTCAAAAAATAGTTGTAGTCAATGTTCCAAAGGAATGCGGAATGCTTGGAGTGCTTTCAGCGACTGACACTGATACATCTGGCACCTCAACGAGCACATCGGGTGCTGCAACGACGACAGGCGGAGCATCGAATTCCGGAGTTTGCGCTACGTCCCTTGCCATTAGTAATCATGTCGGCCAAACGAGCACTGGTCTTTTGGACGAGAATTCGATCGGTTCCAACGATGGCCGATTCTGCGTTCATAAAATTACTGATGGAACAAAGCGCCTCTTGAATGGAGTTCCTATTGCAAGTGCGAATTTGCGCCCTAGAGCTGGCCTCTCGGTGGCATTTTCGGACGTGAACTACAAGGACAATGGCGGAGATTTTCTATCAATCACTAAAATCTGCGCTGGTTTGACCGTCGGCGGCGCAATCGCTGGGCAATGGTCGGCCGTAAAAGCCACGCACTTGCAATCGGTTCCTAGCACCACTCTGTTGAGCGAGTCGGCCGAAGCGCTTTCAGCTTATTTTCAAGACCCTGCACAGCCGTTCATCGGCTACTGGACGATATCAGAATCGACCATGGGCGGCGCTGAGGCTGGTGGAGCCGCCTTTATGAACCTTCAATCTGGACTGCCTGCAAATGGCCTCATTGAATTTACCGCGACACACTTTCGCCACCAAGAGTTGGGTCTTGGGGTTATTTGCGTGAAATAGTCTTCGGCCACCCAAACTGGGCTAATGTTTCTGCGGACAGAATATTCCAAAAATAGACGAAATCGGGTCGTTGCCGTTAATGTCGAAGCCAAGGAATACTGGAACTAGTTGCTTATTTAAAATTTATGCGATTTATTTTGAGAATTAATGTTTTACAGACTTATTGTAGGGAGGCCACCAATGGCCGAAGGCGCAACGCACTCTTGTTCGATTATTATATTAGAACACCACCTAGATTCCTTTGGGCACGTGAATAATTCTGCTTACATCTCCCTATACGAACAGGCACGGTGGGAGCTCATTACATCTGCAGGATGTGGTCTCGAATTCGTCAGAAGTTCTGGAGCTGGGCCGATAGTCTTGGAGCTTCAAACTAGATTCATTAAAGAACTTCGACTCCGTCAAAAAATCGTCATCAAAACTAAAGTGAAATTTTGGCGCGGGAAAATGGGCGTTATCCGTCAGTGGATGGAGGGCGAAGATGGTACCATTTACTCGGAAGGCCAATTTACAATGGGGCTTTTTGACCTCAACGCAAGGAAACTCATAGATGCGGATGCTGTGTGGTCGAGAGCTTTGGGTATCAAGACGGAAATCTAAGGACTACTAATGTCGGCCGCGCAGCCGCGAACTTGTTTGTTGGCATCTAACGCACAGACTGAAATAATCGCTTTTACTGATAGAGGCAGGTTGAGTACGGCTTTGTGCCGTTTGGTTAAAATGAGAGTTGCAGGCAGGCCGACGGCCGTCATTTTTACTTGGTAGTGTGGCGCAGGCCCCTTGTCCCAAAGCACGGTGATGACCGAGCGCTTTTTGACGGTAGTGATTTCATGGTGAATGTTTTGTGGGCTCAATTGGCCAATTTCTGTTTGCACGACGTTGAAAAAACTTTCTACCCATTCACTCGTGATCTGTGCGGGGTCGACGCCGGAGATTGTCCGAATGCGAACCGTGTATCGCCCTGGCGGCAAGAGAATCAATTTTTGTCGGGTGCGATGGCCCAGAGGCGTAAAATGTAAGGACGGATTGCCTGCACTTCCGACGACTTCAAGCTCGAAGGATTTGGGGCTACCGGTGGTTTTCCATTGTACTCGCTGCTCAGAAATCGTGGAGAATGGAATGTCTACTCCCTTGTGTGGTAAGAGTAGCGCCACCGTTGTGGGCAAACTAGGTTCAATTGTGGGGGCAGGAGGTGTTTTAGGATTGACGGTAGGGATCGTCGTAGGTGGAGGCGTGGGTTCCGCGGCTACCGGCAAAGTTTTCTCGGGCGTGGGCTCCGCGGCTACCGGCAAAGTTTTCTCGGGCTCTGCCGCAGACTCAGTCTGGATAGGGGCTCCGGCAATTTGAAATCGGCGAGGGCTGGTGACCATTTCTCCACTGCGCACGACCCAACTGTAAGACCCGGATGGCAACGTATACTCGGCCGGAGTCTGGGCCCTTTCTTGGACCACCATTTCTCCTGTGGTTAAATTACGAATGAGGATATATGAAGGCGGCGCGGCCAATTTTGCATTGTCTAAATTTCGCGATTCGCCCCAGCTGAACGTGACGGCCTGGTGGCCTTCGATGCTTTCTAAGACAATTCCAGGCGCAGGATCTAAAAGCCAAATTGCGTTTGTGCTCTTAGACGACAATACAACCGGTGAAGCGCCCTCGGCGATTGGACGGCTCACGCTGTATTGTTCTACCGAGATCAAGCCTGAATGTGGCTTCACGACGACCACCGCAAAATTAGCGCCTGGGGGTCTGGACACAATAAATGAAGCAGGCTGTGACGTCAGTACGTTGCCAAATTCAGTGCCAATGGACACCTGAAGCAACTCGTCATTTTTGATGAATTCAATTTCACCGGATTGTAGCGTGATTTCGAGTTTTTTGTTCTTCCAGCTTGTGGAAATATCGGTGTCAGGACCTAACGTAATTTGACTGTGAATGTTGGAAATAGTCGCTGATCCGTTGCCGACGCGAATGCCTATTCCCGACGGGGCAGGGTGGCCGTTGACTGGGTTTATCCACGTGCGACCTGCGGCGGCACGCATCTCTACTCGGCCTGTTACTGCAGAGAAAACTCCGAGATCTTCGCCCGATTCGCCGCGTTGCCTCCGAGAAACAGCGAACGTCGATACAAGTAAAACGGTCAAGAATATTGACAGGGTGACGGCAATTTTTTTTGAATGTGGTGTCATAGCGTCTCGACTTTCTCATGTAGTTGGATCACTCGCAATCCTTATCACTCGGGATCCATCAAATTCCTCGACCTTCGCGGCAGCAGAGGGAGGGGGCCTGCGCATAAAAAAACGGAAGCGAAGCCTGCTCAGTAGAGCAACCTCGCAGCCTCAACAATATTGCCGAGACGTTCATCGAGGGAGTCTTCGAGGGACTGCGTAGTAGAGATATAAGGCAGTTATTTTGAGATGTTACATGTGTCCCTGCGTCCAGTGAATCAGCCGAGGAATCAGTTTGGAAACATTCCTATTCTCTGATAGATTTTCCAATCGTTTTCGCAAACGCAGTTGCGCCATCATTTGTGGCAGCATTTGTCGTGCTGAGAGGCCTCCTATTTTGATATTGGAATATTTGAAATTTGAATTTTTATAATGTTTCTTGATTCGTGATTTACTTTTGTTCGGAGTATGAATTTTTATGACGCATCGCAAAATTGTTTTGACCGCAGCACTTCCCTACGCCAACGGCGACGTCCACATTGGGCACATGCTTGAGCACTTACTCTGTGATTTTTGGACTAGATTTCAAAAAATGCGAGGTCATGAATCCCTATTTATTTGTGCTGACGACACCCACGGGACCCCCATCATGCTGGCCGCTCGTAAGCAAGGGATTACACCTGAGCAATTGATTACTCAGAATTGGACGAGTCATGTAGAAGATTTTAAGGCGTTTGAGGTCTCCCATGATCATTATTCGTCAACGAACTCTCCGACCAACCGGAAACTGGCCGAATTTTGTTTTGCTAGTCTGCAAAAGGCCGGGGTCATTGAGACAAAATCCATGCGGCAACTTTATTGCGAACACGACAAAATGTTTTTGCCGGATAGATTTGTCAAAGGCACATGCCCTAAGTGTGGAGCTGCCGATCAATACGGAGACAATTGCGAGAAGTGCAGTGCCACGTATGAGCCGCTTGATTTGAAGAGCCCAGCATGCTCCTTGTGCGGCAATGCCCCAACGCCAAAAGACACAGAACACCTTTTTGTACGCCTCGAGGATTTTCGTGGTTTTCTTAAAGAGTGGGTTCCAGGACACGTGCAAAAAGAAGTTTCCAATAAACTTGATGAATGGCTATCAACGGAGCTCAGGCCTTGGTGTATTTCGCGGGACGAGCCGTATTTTGGATTTGAAATACCGGGACATCCCAAAAAATACTTTTATGTGTGGCTGGACGCACCGGTCGGCTATATTTCGGCCACCGAGGAGTATTGTGTTAAGAACGGGAAAAAACTTGACGACTACTGGAGAAATCCAAAGACCGAGATCTACCATTGCATAGGCAAGGATATCGTTTACTTTCATACCCTGTTCTGGGCGTCGATTCTCAAAGCCTCAGGCTTTAACACGCCGACTAAAATCCTCGTCCACGGATTTCTAACCGTAGACGGCGTCAAGATGAGTAAATCTCGCGGAACATTTTTGATGGCTAAAACTTACCTCAAACATCTAGATCCATTATTTTATCGCTATTATATGGCCTGTAAAATGAACAATGGCATTGATGACGTTGATTTGAGTTTGGATGATTTTACGCACCGGGTAAATTCTGATTTAATCGGAAAAATTACGAATATTGCCTCTCGCTCCGCGCAAATGCTTGCCCGCCTCGACAACAAAATTGGCGTCATGGCCGACGATGGGAAGGACCTTGTTAAAAGGGCGCAGGAGGCCTCAGAAAAAATCGCAAGTCACTTTGAAGCAAGAGATTTTGCGCGAGCGATGATCGAGATTCGAGAAATTGCGGATGACGCAAATAAGTATTTTGATACATACGAGCCCTGGAAATTGGTCAAAGTTGACGAAGCGAAAACGCAGCAAGTGTTAGCCGCAGCACTAAATGTTTTTCGGGTCATGGCGGTATATCTAAAGCCTATTCTCCCGTCCTACGTAGAAAAAGTGGAGTCCCTGTTTAAAGAAAAGCCCTACACATGGGCGTCCGCTCAAGCTGTTTTGGAAAATCATGATCTTGGTGACTTTGTTCATCTCCTGCAACGGATCGATCCAAAAAAAGTCCAAGAAATGATTGCCGACCAAAAGGCGGTGAGCGCCGCGCAGGCGCCGCCTCAACCAGTCAAAAGTGCTGTGGCAGCAATTCTACCGGAAATTGAAATCGACGACTTTCAAAAAATTGATTTGCGAATTGCCCGAATTGAGGCGGCACAGTTGGTCGTGGGTGCCGACAAGCTCCTGCAATTGACTCTAGATCTTGGTGGGGAAAAGAAAAACGTTTTCTCAGGAATTCGCCATGCCTATAAACCTGAAGATCTAGTCGGCCGTCTGACGGTCGTGGTCGCAAATCTTAAGCCTCGTAAAATGAAGTTTGGTATGAGCGAAGGAATGGTCTTGGCGGCTGGTCCTGGAGGCAAAGATATATTCTTGCTCAGTCCTGATTCTGGAGCTCTGCCTGGGCAGCGTGTGACGTGACACAATCCAGTCACGCAAAACTCTTGGAGCGATTGACCGTGGTGTTGTCTCGCCCTGCGCACGCTGGGAATGTTGGCGCGGTGGCTCGCGTGATGGCTAATTTTGGGGTTCGTAGAGGACTTCTTGTGGCGCCGCGTTGCGACGTAAACAGCCTCGAAGCTCGGCAATACGCAACCGGTAATAGTGCAATCGTTTTAGCAACTATGAATTCTGTAAAAAATTTGAGTGAGGCCCTGAGAGATGCCAACACGGTGATTGCGTTCACTCGGCGCACTGGCCAGATGCGCCAGCCGACGATTGCATTGCAGGACGTTGTGGGTCGCTTGCTAGTGGGAAAAGTGACACTTGTATTTGGTCCAGAGGAGTCTGGGCTAACGGATGAGGACGTGCTGCTTTGCTCAAATGTGTTGACGTTGGATGTTTCCGCGGCGATGCCAAGTGTGAACCTAAGTCACGCTGTGGCCGTGGTGTTGTCGCATATTTTTAAACAAGTTTCTGCCCTGTCTGTTGACACGGCAGCCAGTGTGGCCCCTTCAGAGTCGACAGATGCACCAACCAATTCATCTTTTAACGTCATTTTGGCCGACGATTTTCATAATTTGTCCCGGCGATTAAAAGAAGCATTGCAGCATTCTGAAGCGGCTGGACGTGTCGCAAATGCAGAGCGTTTAGCGCGAATTCTGTCGCAAACTCTTGTTAGAGCTAACCTTGACTCGTCGGAAATGGCTGCGTGGCACGGTCTAATTTCCGCCATCAATTCATAAATAGCGCTCTATTTTAGCTGTCTCGGTGGATGATTGCCAAATTTTTCTTAGAGAAATTTGGTGGCGAAGTCACCATCACTTCGCGCCCAGAAGCGACGATTGAAAATTCTCAAGGCACAGTCGTTACCTTTAGGGTTCCGGTTTCAACTTCTTGAGGCCTTTGCATCCAAAGTCGGTGTCGCAGGAGCATTAAAAGACCCGGGAGATGCAAGGCTACACAAAATAGAAAATATCCTGGCCATCCCATATTCTTCGCCAAATAGCCGCTTGATGAGCCGAATATCACTCGGGGAACGCCCATTAGGCTAGACAATAAGGCATACTGCGTTGCCGTAAACCGCTTGTTGCACAGGCTTGCCATAAATGCGACGTAGGCGGTAGTCGCCATGCCTGTACATATATTTTCGACGGTGACTACCGCCGTCAAGGCTTGAAGGTTTGGCGGGATTAATGCTAGGAAATAAAAGCCAGCGGTGGAGACCATTTGAAAAATTCCAAAAACCCACAATGATTTAATGACACCTAAGCGAACCATGGCCAAGCCGCCGACGAAGGCGCCGCCAAGCCCTCCCCAAAAACCAAAGAGTTTGCCAATAACCCCTATTTCAGTTTTGGAATAACCGACATCCAGGTAAAACGGCGTAAACATATCACTCGCCATGGAATCACCAATTTTGAACAACAGAATAAAGAGCAAAATTTCGAACCCGTGGGCTCGTTGAATAAAATCAGCAAACGGCAACACGACGGCATCTCTTAAAGATTTTGGTGGTAGTGCGGTGGCGGTGGGGGGTTCTAATGCGATAAAATTAATGCCGATGGCCACGACCATGATGGCACTCATGGCGAGATACACTTGGCCCCACGTCATATGATCCGACAGCACTAGTGCAAGGGCTCCAGCGATAAGCATGCCTATGCGGTACCCGTTGACTCCCATGGAAGATCCCAACCCCAATTCTGAGTCGTCGAGAATTTCACGGCGGTAAGCATCGATCACAATGTCTTGGCTTGCCCCGAAGAAGGCCAGGATAAAACATAGGAACGCCAGGACTCCGGGCTGCTCGGCCGGATTTATCGTGCTAATCACAGCGAGGCCAATCGCGAGTCCTACCTGACAAATAGCAATCCATCCACGGCGCCGGCCTAGAAACCCAGGCACGTAGCGGTCCATGAACGGAGCCCATAAAAACTTCAACGTGTAAGGCAGTCCGGTCAGCGCAAAAATCCCGATGAGGGTCAAATCTACATTTTGATCTTTCATCCATGCCTTGAGTGTTCCGCCGATGAGAAGAAGCGGTAACCCCGACGAGATGCCGTATAGAAATACACAAAGCATTCGGCGGTTTAACAGGGCCTTAAGGATTTTGGACATAATAATTCACCCACTAAATGATTGGCATATTTTAATTTAGTTTACCATGTATCAAAATAAATAACGACTTTGTCGTTTTCCAGTTTACGTTACTGCGTTACAACGTCTTTGATCGACGAGCGGAAGCTTTCCATCGGGCTATCAAATGACCACGTAAAATCAGTCATGAAGCTCGTGCGCACACGCTTGCGGCCAGCGTCAACCTTTGCGCCGCTGTTAATCGGTCCAGAATGTTGATGACATCCTATACAATTTGTGTTGGCTAGACCCTCTCCAAATTCTAGGAAGGGATTGCTACAAAACGTATGGGGCGCACTAAAATGGTAACTTGATGCGAGTGCGGCCTTGAGGCTTGAGTCGGTTGACGCCAGCAGTGCGGCGGTGGTCACAGCGTGGTTGTTGTTGATGGTCGTTAAGTCTTGCTCATCGAATGTAGATGCCACACACATTTTGTAATGACTCCACACGGCCAAGGCGTTCTTCGGTCCAAGGGTGCTTATGGAGGTGGGGCGATCTTCACCGAAATCCGTATCGCTATCAGGAGACCACCACAAAGAGATCCACATCCATTCTGGAATGTCTTTAGTTAAAAAATGTAGTCCCGTGAGGACAAATGTTTTTGATAGCTTCTCATTTTCAAAGGTGGACGACGTGTAGATTTCCGACGGCGAGTGCGTGGTCAAATTGGTAGAATCTTCAGTTCTCCACGTGGGTTTCTCCATTGACAATACGTTGGCTAGACCACGGGCGGTCGTGTTAAAGACGCCAACCTTCTCGTTGGCATTGGACCAAGTGGTTTTTACGGCGACGGCCCCCGGTGGAAATGCGTCGCCAAGGCACGTTGCCAAATCTTTGGTGGGGTTACCCGTGCTGAATTCTGGCGGGGTTCCAGTGCATGCAAAGACGTCGCCATAGTGCAGCAGATAGTGGCGGATCATGGCCGGACTAAACAGCGTATAGCCAGAACCAGAAACTCCATTCAAGGCAGCCAGCTCTTTGTCGGCAGTAATTTCTGCAAGGAGTTTTTCAAATTTAGTTTCACCACTAGGTCCTGGTCTCGTCCATTTTTTGAGAAGAGTGTTCAGGTGATGATTGTTCATCACCTCGTCGACAAGGGGTGCTGAGGATTCTCGCGCAATACGTTGCGCCGGGGTCAACTGACTCCATAGCTGAAACATCATCGTTCGAAATTCATTGGCTTCGTACCAAGTTTGCCACAGTGGGAGGGTGAGAGTTTGTCCTGTATTTGCGTCGACGAACGGACGACCGGTTTTGGGATTGACAATGTCTACCCGCGTGAGTGCCCGCTCAACGGTTTCCCAGGCGGCACGCCGTCGTTCAAATATTGATTCATTGACGCGTTTTGGATCAATGAGGAGAGCCGTCCACGGCTTGGCAGGGCCGAGAATAGCTCGCGATTGGGGGAGTGCGTCGATGCCTGAATTCTGTGGTGGCTGGCGAGGTTTACAATCAGCGAAACTCAATATTAGCCATAGGACCATGAGATTTTTGAACATAAAAATTCCTTAAATCCGCATCCAGATCCTAATAACCCTAAGTTTACGGCATATTTTTAAGCACAAAAGTTGCGTTAGACGCAGCAATGGATTCGGGTTCCTCGGATGGTCCCTTAACGAGGAACATCAGCCAGCCATCAGCGCGAAAGTGTGGGAAAAAGGCTTTGCTATCGCCTGACATATTCGTGACGCGAAGGCCTCGTTTTTTTAAGAGGTCATAAATAAAAATATTAGAAATTCCAGGTGTCGTGCCGGTGTCCTGCGGGGAGCCGTCGGAGAAATGGTGAAAGGCAACAAATCGCCCATCGTATGACATGTTGGCCTTTTCGCCTTTCATGCAAATAACTCCACTGGTACTTTTGTTTTCCGGCGCAATGGTCGTGCCGTCTGGTCGGAGCACTCGCACGCGGTAAGCTTGACCGGTGATTTTGCGATTAAAACGCCCGACAATAAGTTTCCCCGAAGGTGAGATTTGATAATCACTTTCATAAGGCGTGTTGTGCGTGGTGGTGACATCGGTAAATATCCCATTAGATATGCGGCGAATATGCAAGTTTCTGTCTACCTTTAGTGCGGTATTGCTATCACGGCGTCCGGTGCCACTATTATTATTCGCGTACCCTTGAACCGCCAAGAGGTCGCCGTTCGAGTCTCTTGCGATACTGGCATACACGCCGACGCTTTGGGTTACGCAGCCACTTTGTGGTACGTTCGCTCCAACGCTTGTCAGAGTTCCATCGTTGAGTGCAGACTGTGGGCATATCATGTTTGGCCAAAGGTAAAATTTATTGTCGGGGGTATATGCGGGGTCAATGCTGCTACCATTGACTGAAACTGAGCGGTCGGCAATTTTAAGATCTTCGATTCGACCATTGCCGGTGGAGACATACCGCCCGTCGGCAGATGTACGCGTCCAAAAGGCACTAGAACTGCGGCCAGTTAAGGTTCTCAGCACTTTGACGGTAAGTCCTGGGGTGCCCCCGTCGGCCCACGGTGAATTGGGAACATTTGAAAGGCAATTTCCCGCATCGTCTGGCCAACCGGACGGTGGACAGCCAAACATGGATACGCCTTCCATACTGAAATCCGGGAGAATATTTTGAGCCACAAGAGGAGAGAATTCGTCACACGTGGCATCTTGCTGTGAGGCGTCCTCGCCGGTAGACTGCGAGCGAAGCGCTCTAATGTTTGGAAAATTATTGTCGAATTCGCCGGTTAACCATGTAGCAAGCTCTTGAAATTTGCTCTGATCGGCTGAAATATCGTGTGCGGCATCAAGAGCTCCTCCAAGCGGCATACTCATATTTAGTGCTTGCTGATAACTTGGATCAATATGGTCGCCCGAGGTCGCCATTCCTGCCGCATCCGCAATTTTTTTCACAATGCCGTGGCTAATGGCGGCTTGATAGATGCCTCCATTACCATTGAGGTTTCCTGCACCCGCTATACATGCCCAGCAAAGCGCAGCTGCGGGCTGATCTAAGTTAGCAAAACATTGGCGTGTGATCAAACAGCCGTGATAGCCCGCTGTTTTCTCCGCGAATCCAGAAAGTCTTTCAAACGACATTTGCCCATTGGCATCGCCGCCGTGGCAGCCGCCATAGGCGCATCCGCTTTCAATTTTTGTGACCATTTCAAGGGCTAAAGGCGAAATGTCCTGAGTTTTGAGCGCAGTGTTGGTTACCGGTCGCCTTTTTTGGCATCCGGACGCCGACAAAATGCATAGGCAGATTAAAACGAATAGCGAGGCCTTGCGATTTAGCATAAATATTTTTACTCCTACCTATCTATTGTAATTGAATGCACCGTGATGTCAAACGTGGGTCACGAATCGGCGGTGTGACCCGCCCTTGATCACGGTAACAGAGGCTTTACGCTGCTGGAGTCAGGAATTTTCCATCGGGAAAAATTTTGTTGAGGGCATTGAACGCTGCAATTCTGTAGGCTTCCGCAAGAGTGGGGTAGTTGAAAATCATGTTGACAAGGTCATTTGCTACGCCGTCTTTCATCATGAACGCTAGCCCAATATGCACAAGATTGGCGGCCCCTTCACCAACGATGTGAATTCCCAGAATTCGGTGACTTTTCCGGTCTATCAACAGCTTGAGCATGCCGTGACTGTCTCCTTTAATGTAGCCGCGAGCGATTTCGCTGTAGCTTGCACGACCAACTACGAAGTCAATTTTTAGATCCTTTAATTGCTCTTCTGTAGGGCCGACGCTTGATAACTCTGGAATCGTGTAGACTCCAATTGGGAAGTGTTTTGGAAAATCGCTTTTAATCGTCTCGAAGGCATGCAAAGCACAAAAACGGCCTTGCTGGGCGGAGGTTGCTGCGAGGGCTGGCGCTCCGATGACGTCGCCCGCCGCGTAGATGTGAGGAATCGTCGTTTGGAAAACATCGTTAACGGCGATAACTCCACGGTCAGTGACTTTGACGCCGATTTGTTCCAGGCCTAGGTGCTCTGAATTTGAGACTCGGCCGGCAGCAAAGAACAGCACGTCAGTTTCGATTTTGTCGCTGGTGAGTTGCACTTCCAGTTTAGGTCCTCGAGTTGAAATCGACTTCAAATCTTGCTTGAACAAAATTTTAATGCCCATTTCAATCATCGCATTCTCAAGGGATTTGACGACCTCCGCATCCGACATCGCAAGGAGCCTGTCCCTCGGGTCTACGAGAATTGTCTTCACTCCAAGCGCTCCAAAAATACATGCGTATTCGCAGCCAATCACTCCTGCGCCGTAGATGAGCATCGTTCTAGGCACGGACTCCAGTTTTAGAATTTCATCGCTGTCGACTACCCGCCATCCATCAAATGGAATATTATCTGGGCGCCTTGGTCTAGAGCCCGTGGCGATAACAAAATTCTTGCCAGTGAGCAGGTAAGGTGGGCCTTCGCTTGGGACGACTTTGATTGTATGCGGATCTTCGAAGCTAGCGAATCCTCCGCAGATTTCAATGTTATTCTTCTTCGTGTAACGTCGGACGAGCGCCTCTTCTTCGCTGGACACTTTGTGTGCGCGTTGATAGAGTTTATCGGTGCTTAGATCTTCGATGATTCGGTCGACCCAGACGTTGCCGACGTGGTGTTTAATGGCGTGGATCGCCTCCAGGCTTTCGCGAACGGTTTTCGAAGGCAGGGTTCCTGTATGGATCCAAGTGCCGCCAACTTGGTCTCGAACTTTTTCGATAATGCAAACAGACTTTTTCAATTTTGATGCTTGAATCGCCGCCTGAACTCCCGCAGGACCACTGCCTATAACAATGAGATCGTAGGAAGATTTTTTTGCCTTAATCTGATTTTTGGGCGTGCCTAATTCCATAAATTGAAATCCTCTGGTGACGTCAGTAACAAAGGGCGATAATTTG
>CANJQY010000044.1 GCA_947476525.1 Oligoflexales bacterium | reverse complement strand
GTGGTTGCTGCCTTTCGCCGGTTTTCTAATTGGAATTGCGGCGACAGGTTATAGACGTTTTAAAATTTCCTCGAATGCCAGCATTGTGCTCATTTTGCCGGTGGCCATTGGTTGGGGCGCCGTATTTTCGCCGCCACCGCTTCTGCTCAAGAGTGTGACAGCCACTGTGCTGTGGTCGCGCGGATGTGGATTTGTGGCCGATGACATCTTGGTTGAAGCCGGCAATGAAATTTTTGTGGCACACGGAATGGCCCTGGAAAATGACTACGTAGAGTTAACCCAGAACTTTCATAACGTCGGGCCTCCCGCCGTGGCGGCGACGGGGGTAAATGCTGAGAGCGGCCCTTGGTGTGCCCTTGGATCGTCGATGAGGCACGAGGCAGAACAGCGGATTGTGCGCTTTCCTTCTGATGTTGCCGGATGGTTTCGTGGGTTTGTCATTGGCGATAAATCGTCGATTGATCGTCAAATGATGACCGATTTTCGGGATGTAGGAATACTTCATGTTTTGGTGTTGAGTGGCGGCCACCTGTCAGTGGCGGCGGCATTGATTTTGGGATTGGCGCGAATTTTCCTATTGCTACCGTATATAGCTCGCAAGATCACAATGAACACATGGTTTAAGTGTTGGGCGATTTCAAGTCTATTATCGATGGTGTGTCTACTTATCTTTTGCTTGATGGTTGGATTTTCGCAGTCAGTGCAAAGGGCATTTTTTGCGGCTTTAGTCGCAAGCGTGCTCTCGATGTTGGGCATTGCAAAATCCCCGAAGAGTAGGATTTTTTTCACATTTTTTTTTCAGGCGGCATTTTTTCCGGTCAATTTGTTATCTCAGAGCATGTTTTTGTCGTGGAGTGGTTCGTTATTGCTGATGGGGTTTTTCGAGTCGACCTACTTGAAAGGATTTGCATGGTCATTGTTACAACTATTCAAGATTCAGTTGCTTTTTTTTGCGACATCATTGATATTTTTCGGTTCGGTTGGGGTGTTGAGTCCCGTCGTCAATTTGCTCGGTCAATTTGCTTTTGGAATTCTTCTGCCGTTAGATATTCTGGTGATTAGCTTAGCGCGTTCACCTCTGGATGATTTGGTTGTGTGGATAAACCGCAAGGTTTTGATTTATGTCAGTGCATCGTCGCTCTATCAATCGCAGTTGCCGATATCGTTTATTACTATTCCTGACAATTTCACGATTTCAGCTCCGGCCGGCCGTTTCTTGATGTTTGCGCTTATGATTACATTTTTTTCATTTTCTGGCGTTAGACAACGCATTCGCAAGGCTAAGCGGCACAATGCTTAGCGTACTCGCAAATCATATTTCTTACCCGTAAAGTTCGCGAACTTTCGCCTGCGCCACAGAGGCGTCAGGAGTGACGTGGTTTACGTGACGTTTTCTTTCTTCAAGCTTGATGATCGCGATATAGGCGCTTAGTCCGCTGACGGCAGCAAAGAATAGGGCGACTAAGAAGAATATAGGAGTCCACACGGAGCCCAGCAAGAAGAAGAAGATGGCGGCGCTCCCCGTGGCGACAGCATTAATTTGAACTTTGTCGCGGTGAATAATCCCGAGCTCGCCTTTTAGAATTCCGCCGTTGATACCTTCGATGATGACGTGTTTTTCCACGGTTCGGTAGAAGTGCCTGAGAAAATTTGCGGGACGGTAGGCATAGGTCGCGTGCCAAAATGGCATGTGAATTAGCTGGATACCCGCGATATCTAATTCGTGTCGGCAATCCAGTAAATAGTCGGCATGCATTTGTGCAAGACTGGCGTGATATGTTTCAACATGAGACGACGCTCGGCGCAGTGCCTCTTCCTCGCTTACCTGGCAGCCTTGAATAGGTAGACCGTTGGCAAACTTAAATTCGAAAAATTCTCGACGTTCATAGGCCGTCTTCTCGTTTGGAGCCTCAGGCGTCAGTCGCCCTCGAGAGTAGGTGGAGTCCAGTGGAAATCCATCCCAGAGGACGGTTATAGCCTCCTTGGGTTCGTGGAGTCTGGCCATACCCCAGTTCTCGCAAATATTATTTCTGCCGTTTACAGCCCATCGATAAGCTCGCCTAAATGTTCCTGTTTCGTGAAGATATTCAGCGCCCGGCATGACATCGGTAGTGCGTCTGTTTCTTTGAACGAGTCCCTTCCACGCGGTGTGGACTTCTAGTGAAACGATCCAATAGGGGACACTTGTTCCTCGAATATCGAGAATAACGAATTCCTTCTCAGCTAGGCCAGGCTTGTGGTGCAAGCGTTTTAGCCACTCAGTGACGTGTTCCTTTAGTCGAACAGCGTCGATTGTATTGGGAATAATAAAATGATCGTTATAAATATTTTTCCGGCCATTTTCGAGCTCGATCCGAAATGAGGCGGAACAAAATGGGCAGTACAATATGTAGTCACTAAAATTGTACTGGGACGGCGTGGCGCAGGCAGGACACGTTAACTCATGCATGGTGTATTTCCCCTTTTGATTTATTTTATCACAATTTATTGAGATCTCGGCTCTTGACAGGTAGACAGAGGGCCTTATATTGGGTTAAACCGCTAGGCTAGCGCGAGAGTGTTTTTAGGTTGGCGGTAACTTTAGTAACATTTCCTTTTAATATTGAGGAGTTAATCATGGCGAAGATAATTGGGATCGATTTAGGTACAACAAACTCGGTGGTTGCGGTCATGGAAAATGGCCAGCCGAAGGTCATTGCCAATGCCGAGGGTCATCGAACAACCCCTTCCGTGGTTGCTTATACTAAGGATGGAGATGTTTTGGTGGGAGCCGCTGCTCGTCGCCAGGCTGTAACTAACCCAACAAAAACAGTATATTCTGCCAAGCGCTTCATTGGTTGCACGCACACAGAACGTAAAGTTGAAGGCGATAAAATGCCTTATAAGGTGTATTCGGGCAAAAGCAACTTAGCGGCCTTTGAAATTGACGGCAAAGAGGTCTCTCCAGCAGAAATTTCCGCCAAAATTTTGATGAAGTTAAAGCAAGCTGCCGAGGACTATCTTGGTGAAACAGTGACCGAGGCTGTTATCACGGTTCCTGCCTACTTCAACGATAGCCAGCGTCAGGCAACTAAAGATGCGGGACGCATCGCAGGTCTTGACGTAAAACGAATCGTGAACGAACCAACGGCTGCAGCCTTGGCTTACGGCCTCGATAAGAAGACAAATGAGAAGATCGCTGTTTACGACTTTGGTGGCGGTACGTTTGACGTATCGATTTTAGAAGTTGGAGACGGTGTCGTTGAAGTTCTATCGGTTAATGGTGACACGCACCTTGGCGGTGATAACGTCGACGAGCTTCTGATCGACTGGCTTACATCGACATTTAAATCGGAAAGTGGCATTGATATCAGCAAGGATCCGATGGCCATGCAGCGCCTGAAGGAAGCGGCAGAGAAGGCTAAGATTGAGCTTTCCGCAGCTCAGCAAACTGACATCAACCTGCCGTTTCTAACGGCAGATCAGACTGGCCCTAAGCACTTAAACGTGAGTCTTACTCGTTCCAAGTTTGAACAGATGATCGAAAAAATCGTTGAGCAGACTCTTGCGCCTTGTCGTCAAGCGATGAAGGACTCGGGAATTAGCAATGCAGATATCAACGAGGTTTTGCTGGTTGGTGGTTCTACGCGTATTCCGCTCGTGCAGCAAAAAGTTAAGGAATTCTTCAACAAGGAGCCGAATAAATCGGTTAACCCAGATGAAGTTGTAGCCGTCGGTGCAGCGGTTCAGGCCGGTGTTCTTGCTGGTGATGTGAAAGACGTTCTTTTAATCGACGTCACGCCACTTTCTCTTGGTATTGAAACCTATGGCTCCGTATCTACTCGTTTGATCGAGCGTAACACGACGATCCCTACTCGTAAGAGCCAGGTTTTCTCGACGGCGGCCGATAGCCAAACATCGGTAGAAGTTCACGTCATTCAAGGTGAGCGCGAAATGGCTCGGGATAATAAGTCTCTAGGGCGCTTTAGCCTTGTCGACATTCCTGTTGCACCTCGCGGCGTGCCGCAGATCGAAGTTACGTTTGATATCGACGCAAACGGCATTTTGGCTGTTTCAGCGAAAGATGTGGGCACAGGTAAAGAGCAGCGCATTACGATCCAAGCGGGAACTCGCATGACCGACGAAGAGATCAAGCGCATGGTCAAGGATGCGGAAATTCACGCTGAGGAAGATAAGAAAAAGCGTGCGTTGGTTGAAGCTCGTAATCAGCTAGACAGCCTTGTGTTCCAAACCGAAAAAATGATTAAGGAGCATAGCGATAAAGTGCCTGCAGATCTTAAGGCTGACTTAGATTCGGCTCTCAGTGATGCGAAGGCAAACCTTGATTGCGGCGACCAAGAGAAATTGGTTAAGTGCCACAGCGAACTTGAAAGTCGCGTGCACAAACTTTCTGAAATCATATACAAATCAGCTGCCGGTGCTTCAGCAGCTGGTGGCGAAGCGCCAGCCGGCGACGCATCGGCCAAGGCCGCAACTGATAAATCGACGGTAGTCGATGCGGAGTATGAGGACGGCGCTTCTCACTAAGGTTCCGCTCAAAAGGGGCTTATATCGGTGGCGACAGAAATTTATCAAGCTTGGCTGACCGACAGGGGGATTCATTCTCCTGTCAGTCAGCCTTTTTCTATACTTGGCTCAGATATTGAGGCCAACTCGTTGACAATAATTGTCGCGCTGGCTTCATCTCTAGATTCTGTTACCGTGCCAGCAGTGATGCGGTTAGCCCAAGCGCTAACTTCAATCGTCTCTCACCCCATTTCTTGGGTCGTTGTCGATCAAAGTCATGCAGGGCCATCCCTCACTGTTCTTCGTGGACTGTTGCCGACCTTAACCAATGTTGTCCTGCTCACCTGTCCCTCAGAAATTTCGTCAAATCTCGTTGACCAGAGTTCCGGTGCTGTGGGTCGCGAGGAGGGCTATCCAATGGAAGACCTCGTCATCGCCTCGAGACCACTTCGCATTATGCACGGGCCTCTTATGCTGACCATGGCTAGTGATTTCGCTGAAAAAAAGCGTTTTTGGCTGCAACTGCAGGCGTGGCTTTTGCCGGCGGCATAGATTTTTTTAGAATTTATCTGAAGTTGTTTAAAGTTATTTTGAAGCTATTTTGAAGTTATTCGAATCAACCTGCGACCTTCTCTCAACCAGTTTTTTTAATTGCCGCAGGCGCTCTGCGTGCCATAAACTCTGGCCACACAGCCTTAATATCGTCGTCTAAAATTCGTTTGGAAATTCCTCCTGCCGTATTTTTTGCTAGATTTAGAAGTGTGACGGCTTGGGCTGGACTGCCCATTCGCTTCATGAGATCCGCAATCAAAGTAAGAATTTTTTGTTTGTCTTGCGTGTTGTGCAGCGCGGCAAAAAGAGAATGGTAAGATTCTTTGTGCTGATGATTATGCATGAGCGCAATTCCATACAGCACGTAGTTTTTGTCCGTTGGTTCAAGGGCGATAGCTTTCTTATAGGCGTCGCACGCGTTCGCCGTATCATTGCTGTTTAGAAGAATGCGTCCTTTACAGATTTGGTATTCGACGGTTTGCGGCTCTCTTGTGATTCCTTCGTCGAGAATTTTAAGGGCATTACTTACCTCTTTTAGTTTGACGTAAAGATTTGCAAGGATGATCCTGGCATCCGAGCGTCCTTGATTTTGATGGACTTCGTCAAGTAGAGCTACGACGGCCTTTCTGGGCGCATTTTGCCGCTCAAAACTTTGCACCATGAGCTCCAGAGCCTTAGTCAAGGTAGGGTGTTGACGCCGCGCTCTTCGGTAATAGTAGACAGCTTTTTCATGATTGCCAGAGGCTTCATAAGCGCTTCCCATGCCAAGAAGCGCTTCTTTTCCCTTGGGACTTTCTTTTAAGGATTCTCTATAATGGTTGATCGCCCCGAGGCTGTCGCCAGAGGTTATGAGCAGGTTTGCTAACAGTGATTGTCTAGCGGGTTGTTTAGGATTCAGTTCGAGTTCAGATTTGAGAGCGTCGATGGCGCTGCGAGGATTTTTCAAATTTATGTAGATGTCAGCAATCGCCGCAAAACTTTTGTAATAACTTGAATGTGACGTGGTGCATTTCTTGAACACGGCGAGCGCATCTGCAGTCTGTCCCATCTTTTCTAAGACCATTCCCCGGCTAAATTGCGCACGGGCACTTTCCGGGTCAAGGCGTTCTGCGGCCTCGAAAAGTTTTATTGCATCGGTCAATTGGCCTTGAACCGAGAGTTTGTCACCTTGCCGCAAGAGTTTCAGAAGCGGCGGTGGTGAGTGATACTTCGTAAGTACACCTGTAATTTTTTTCTCGATGTCGTTAACGTGAAATGGTTTAAGGATATATTCATCGGCCCCAAGATCTGCAGCCTTGACTATGTCTTCTTTGCTGCCTTCGCCACTGACAATAATCACTGGAATATCGGCTCCAAAATTCTGAGCGCGAATACGCTTTAGCACCTGAAAGCCAGTGATTTTTCGCATGTAGATATCTGCCACGACCAAATCAATTTGATTCTTACCTAGAAGCTTTATGGCTTCTGAGCCATCAGTACATTCGAGCACGTTGCCAAAGCCCATACCAATAAGGATGCGACGGATCGCTTTGCGAATAGGATCCTGGTCGTCGATGACGAGGGCGGTCATCGATTCTGGAGTGTATGGGGCTTTAGGTTTCTGAATGAGCACAAACTCTCCTTTCTCGTGGGACACACACGAACGTATCGGCCTAAACTTTGAAAAGTTTAGGCTTTGGACACATAATTGAAATTTGTCTGGAGATGGAAGAAATATAACCCGAGGTTAACTGTCTTGAATATGAGTGAGAAGCTACACTAGTTTTGAAAATTTCAAGTAGGCGTCACTGACACCGCTTGAATCGTCCAATCTCTTTGAGGCCTCCCAAGAGTGGATCGCCTGTCCCCTACGATTCATTTTCCATTGAGTGATTCCAAGCCAAAGGTAAGCCTGCGGCTCGGCAGGAAAGAGTCGAACAGAGTCTTGAAATTCATATAAGGCACGTTCCAATTGATTGGTCTCAAAATATAAAATGCCTAGGGCCACTTTTGTATCTGGCATCCTCTCAAAAAGCGACAAGGCACGCTTGTATTCTACGATAGCTTCATGAGGAAGGTCGTTTTCCGCGTAAAGCTTCCCACAATTAGCGTGCCAATTGGCAAGCCGTCCCAGCACTAGGTCAGGATGTTTTTTGTTTTTAGGCGTTGTGGCTAAGATTTCAGAAAATACGCTTTGAGCATCGTCGTACCGGCCTAAATCACAGAACGTTGCCGACAAATTCAAACCAGCTTCCACAAAATTTTGATTGATTTTGAGTGCCTTTGTAAACTGAACGATGGCATCCGCAAATTTAGATTGCCGATGGTAAGTCACACCAAGGAGATTGTGCAGGTTGGCCGTGGATCCAAATTCGTCAATTGCAGAGAGTAGCGTTTTTTCAGCGGCATCAAAGCGCTGGACACCGGTGTAGATGTCAATTTTTTGTTGAATATCGTTGAAGTCTATTCGCATCCGACATCCTTGTCATTTTTTGTGCGATTGATAACCTATTAATAACGACCACTAGGCAACCGTGCTAGATTCAAAACGCCTTGTGATGATGACTTTGATTTGCCCTGGAAACGCCACGTCGGTTTCTAGTTTTCGAGCAATGGCGGCAGTCATTCCCTGAATTTCATCCTCACGAACGCGTTTGTGGTGGACGTCGATGTGAATTTCGCGGCCGCCGTTCATGATTGCAGATTTGGTGATGCCAGGGAATCCGCGAATCACATCGTCAATATCGCGAAGGCGCACCTGGTAGCCCTCCTCAAGATTGACGCGGGCACCGGGACGTGCACCTGAGAGTGTGTCGGCTGTCTTTAGAACGTGGGCTAGGGGAGTTTCCAGAACCAGGTCATTGTGATGACTCATAAGCGTATCGCAGATGTAGCGAGATTCACCGTAGCGATCCGCATAGTCGCCGCTTATGACTGCGTGGCTACCTTCAATTCGGTAGTCCAATACTTTGCCAATATCATGTAGCAGCCCGCAGCGTTTGGCAGCCGTTGGATCTACGCCCATCTCTTCTGCCACGAGTCCTGCTAGCATGGATACTTCAAACGAGTGGTAGTACTGATTTTGACGGTAGCTAGTCCGCCAGTTGAGGTACCCGATTAGTCGCTGGACCTCGACGTGAATATCATCAAGGCGAAGTTCAAGAATCGCCATGCGTCCCATTTTCAAGGCTTGAACGTCGAGAAGTTCACGTTGCTTTTTGTAGTAGTCGCCGATTTTTGGCCATGCAATCACGGGATTCATTTGTACAATTTCTTGGAGAGCTAAACGAGCAGATTCTCGTTCGACGCCCATGCCTCCTGCTAATTTAATGATAGCTGGCGACTCAGAATCGCGAGGTGGGTGAAATTCAGCTTCGATACCCGCAATTTCTTTGATACGCGCCAGCAATCCGTCTTTGTCTTCAACAAGGTGATCAAACACTCTTCGGTCATCCACTTCAACTGAATTGGTCATTTTGGGCCAAGGAAATTCAGGCGTGTATCGTGACATTGAGCGGCTGAGAAATCTGGCCGCCACGCGTTTTGCGCCGGAGTTAAGTTCTTCGGTAAATAGTTTCAATAGTTTTTGAGTTTCAAGTTGCCGCTGCTCGACTAAGGTGTCGGTCATTCCTTTACTTAACTGCGTCGCACTTGCTTGGCTGATTCGTTCGAGCTCAGCGCGAAGGTTTTGTTCAGCATTGTCAACGAGTGATTTTTTATCGGTAAAATTTGATTGTGCAAACTCAGTATGTTTTTCGAGCTGTAGCAGTTCATGCTCTAACTTTTGAACGTTAGTTGTTGTTGGCTCAATCGTTGATTCCAGTAGGTTTAGCGCGTCATCGGAGAGTTTTAGGTCTTCGTGTCGATTGACAATGGCCTCTTCAAGTTCTTCTAACGACAATTGGTTTTTCGCCGTATTCGTGCTGCGAGCCTCGCCAATAATAAAATCAGATTGCTTCTTTGCTTCCGCAAGGACTTCTGATTTTTGAACGTGATTGTTGGCGGTCAGGCGGCTTGGAAGGATTTTCAGAACGACGAGGAAAAGTAGATATCCAACAAAAAGTGATCCGCCAAAAACAATTGCAAATTCAATAAAGGTCATTACAGGGCTCCATGATTGACACGCAAGGTGTCGGAAGTTTCATACGTTTTACGAGTGTAAACCATATGCAAGGCTTAGGAAAGTTGCAATTTTTCAATGGGTGTCTACATCCGGTGTAGCTAATTCGCGTAGAATGCTGATAATGGACTGATAAGATACTCATATCATGGAGGTCTATCATGGAGGTCTATCATGGAGGTCTATCATGGAGGGGCGAGTTCTGGTGGGGAATGGGGGCGCAAAATGACTGATTTACGTGGATTTCTAGCTGAAACATTGGATTTGGCTGGAGCCGAGCTCTTAAAACGCTTTGGCCAGTCAAATAATGTCAAATTAAAAAAGGACACGAGCCTCGTAACTGATGCCGATTTTGCCGCGGAAAGGATTATTTTGGACCGTATCGGTAAATACTTCCCCAAGGATTCGATTATTAGCGAGGAGGCTGGTTATCTTAACGTCAGGCGTAAACCTGGGGATAAAGTTTGGATTGTCGACCCCCTGGACGGCACCACCAACTACGCAAATGGCTACCCGTTTTTTTGTTCGTCGATTGGTTACGGAGAGTTTCAAGCGGATGGTAAAATAAAAGTAGATGCTGCCGGCATCGGTGACCCGACGCGCCAAAAAAAATACCTGGCCATTAGGGGGCAAGGTGCCCATTGTAACGGTAAGGTCTTGGGGGTACAGGCTGAGCGGCCGTTTGAACGTTGTTTTTTAGTCACCGGTTTCTATTACGCGCTTGGCCCTGAGCTGGACCGCGAAATTGAGCGAGATCGTAAGATAGCCCAAAAATGCCAATCGATTCGGCGCGATGGATCCGCAGCCCTCGATCTAGCGCTCGTTGCGGAAGGTGTTTTCGATTGCTTTTGGGAGCGTGGACTTGGACTTTGGGATGTTGCGGCGGGCAGCCTACTAGTGCACGAGGCTCGAGGAGAGGTTTTAAACTATCCTGTGCACGACACAATCTCGGCAAATCCTGCCTCTTTAGTCGAGTCTGCTTCTGCGCTAATCTATAGCATAGAGGCAGAAGGGATTATCGCCGGCACAACGACAGCTGTAAATGAGATCAAAAGTCTTTTAGCAGAATAAACTAGATTTGATGACGGAGATTTTCAGTGGGTGACAACACCGTGTGAATTAGCGGTTTAAAAACAGGGGATGTCATGAAAAAATCAATTGCAAAAACGGTTTCAGCCATTGGTATCTTTGGCGTAAGTATCGCCGCCAGCCTGTACTCACGTCCACTATCCGCAGCCCCGTTCCTAGAACGTGACGGGCAATATGAAATCAACTGGACCTCTGGTAAGATCAGATTTTACGGAGTTGGTAAAATGGAGGCCTCCGAAGATAGTCTAAGGCCTGCTGAGCAGCGCGCATGGGCTGACGGGCTGAGACTAGCCGAGCATAATATTCCAATTTTGATGTCTAGCCGGCTTGGCGGTGCCAAAAGTATTAATGCTCAGAGAATTTCAAAACTTTCTACCGACACCACCTCTGTGACCACCACCTATTTTGGTGATACGCGGGTGAAAGTTATTCTTGAAGCGTCCATCCAAAAAATAGCTCCGCAGCTCATAGCTCCCGTTCCAGCATCCTCAGCCGTTACAGCAACCGGAGGCGGCCTCGTGATTAAATTACCAAAAGGGGTAAAGCCTGCTGCATTCGTGAGCATTCTTGATGAGCACGGCCGCGAAATGGTCAGCGCCAATTTAAGTATTGCGGCAGCGCAAACCGGAGCATCGATGGTCAAATGGTTTAAGACAGAAGCTGGTTCTGCCGAGGGTCTAAGCCAAGCGCCTGTAATTTTAGGTACAAGCACTGAGCGTGGCGTCATCCGTATCAAATCAATAGACTGGAAGCCTGACTATGCTCAGCAGGTCGCCCATGGTAATGCGGCGTTTGTCATTCAATAAACGGTTAGGCCCCATTTTTTTTGCAAGCCTCGCAAATCCATGCGGGGCTTGATCTATTTGGCCTCAGTTATTTGTTGGGCCGAGAATTAATTCTATAAAATCTAAAGAAGATCTTGCACCGCCGATATCAAAGTGATAAACAATCCCTTCACTTTCACCAGAAGTATCGTACTATTTGGTGATATTAATTAATGATTTGAGGTGGTTATATGCCAAAGATCAAGACAAAACGGGCAGCTGCTAAACGCTTTACAGTTCTTTCGAGCGGTAAAGTCAAACGTAGTCACGCCAATAAGCGTCACATCCTAACGAAGAAGGATCGCGGTCGTAAGAACAAGCTCAAAAAGGGCGGTTACGTCGATGATTCCAATCTAGGGCTTGTTATGCGCTGTCTTCCGAACGGATAAGGGTAGAATGTCATGGCTCGTGTAAAACGTGGTTTTAAAGCAAGACGTAGAAGGAAGAAACTCCTTGGATTATGCAAGGGCTTCCGCGGTACGCGTAAGAGCAATATCAAGACGGCGATCCATGTGGTGCGCCGCGCTCTAAGATACGCCTACCGAGATCGTCGCGTACGTAAGCGTGAGTTTAGAAAACTGTGGATCGTTCGTATTAACGCGGCGACCCGTGCAGAGGGACTCAAGTATAGTGAGTTCATCAACGGGTTGAAGAAGCGTGGTATTGAAGTTGACCGCAGTGTTATCTCAAACCTCGCGATCACTGACAAAGCAGCGTTTACCGCTCTTGTTGCTGAAGCAAAAGTTGGGTTGGGTCGCAAGTAATTTGCGGTTCGCTAAGTCGAGCGTTGGCCTTCGGTCAATGCTCGGTATGGGCTTGTGCTAATTTACGACGTAAATAAAAAAGTTCACAGATTTCCGAAAGGAAGTCTGCGGGCTTTTTTTGTTTTTTTTGTGCTATAACTCTGGTATGAGTCGCTTTATGGATGAGCATGTCAAAAAACTTGTTTGTTGCTGGAATTCGCTAGTTGCGTTCTAAGTCAACTTTTATCAGACCTATGGGCCTACTATTCGTCGCATTTAGAGAATGAATTGATAAGGGGGGTGTGTGATGACCGTTGTCGATCTGAATCAATTCAGTGCCCAAATTGCACGGCTTGAAAAATCAAATGGTGTATTATCTGCTCAGTCGCACCGTCTATCACCGCGTCACGCCCATCAACATCCTGTGCATGTGCTATACGGCGGAGCTCATTTATTTTCAGAGGCAACGTTTGCAAAGATTGCTCGCATGTCTCAAGAGGCCTTTCAATTTGCGGCACCAGACGCCGGGACTCTAAATAAATTAGTGGGGGGGGATTGGTCGACGGAATTTTCCAGTGCTATTTTTTCTCGAGTTTCAAAAAAGATGATTCGTGAGCCCCTTGAAGACTACCGTGTAGATTTTGAGGATGGCTACGGTGTGCGTACAGATGATGAAGAAGATCGCCACGCAAAGGCGGCCGCGGTAACAATGGTGAAGCTTGCGGAGGCAGAGCACACTCCGCGCGTCATGGGCATCCGTATTAAGCCGCTTTCGACGGCCGGAATGCGAAGATCTTTACGCACGTTGTCGCTATTTGTCACGCAATTCGCAGAGGAATCGGCTGTGGCATCGGCTGTGGAATCGGCTGCCAACAGCGGACGTCAAACGTCAGCATCCGGCTCAAAAAGGTCACGTCTGAAATTCATGATGGTGACCCTACCAAAGGTTACTTCCCCGGAACAAGTGACGACACTTGTAGATATTCTTGATGCATTTGAAAAAAACTTCCATTTGGGCGCTGGTTTTTTTCGCGTCGAAATTTTAATTGAATCACCGGAAGCGTTTTTATCGGTTGATGGCACTATTCCGCTTCCGTCGTTTGTGGCGGCGGCTCGTGGTCGATGCCAGAGTTTACATTTCGGAATTTATGATTTCACGTCCTCCCTGGGCATTGGAAGCGCAGGTCAGGAGATCGATCATTTGTCATGTGATTTCGCTAGAATGTGGATTCAAATTGTCGCCGGACTTGCCCCGGGCCTTGGCCTTAGCGACGGGATTATCAACCGGCTGCCGATGTCGCCCAAAGAGAATTCATCCGCCGCCCTAGCTGACTACCATGATGCTTGGCGGTACAACTATAAACAAATGATGAGAAGCCTCACTCTTGGTTACTATCAAGGATGGGATTTGCACCCCTCACAACTTCCGATTCGTCATATTGCCAACCACGTATTCATACTTCAAGAATTTGACAGCGCGGCAGCGCGTCTTAAAGTGTTTGTTGAACGTGCCTCCCAAGCAAGCCTATCTGGGGGCCTATTTGATGACCGGGCGAGTGTGCTTGGGCTTCTTAATTTCTTTGAGCGTGCGACGGCCTCAGGCGTACTTTCAAGATCTGAGGTCGAGGCGCGGGGCGTTGACATCGAGGCCGTTAAGAATTCCATTTAGTCAAAAACACCTTCTCAATTAAGAGAACTAAACGGTCGAGGGATTACCTGTGAAGCGGCGACTTCCAATTTTCATCGTAGTCTATTCAGTCGCTGGCGCGAAAGCACCGGCGACTTGTCCTGAGCCGAAGGCGAAGGATCTCCGCGACCTTTAGGCAGCCAAAGTGCCTTTGCCTTTCGGAATATTCGACGAAAAACGCCCACTGGATTTAATCCACTCGCACTTGATATTATTTCCTAAAAACCAAACCGCCCGAAACAATGATTAACATCATCATTTCGGGCGGTTATATTTTTGTAAAAATTCACTCACTCAACGTAAACTATCAGAAAGAATGGTGGGGACGGAGAGACTTGAACTCTCACACCTTACGGCACCGGCTTCTAAGACCGGCGTGTCTACCATTTCACCACATCCCCATTGGAAACTCGAAGAACGCTGATATCACATGTAAACGGGATGTTAGTCAACAGTTTTTTACGTGTTTAGCCTAAAACTGAGGGAGATTGTTACGCGCCAATTAAAAATGGTCGCGCTGAAGTTTTTAGTCGAAGTGTCCTGAGATTTATGCCATAAGATGGACTTAATAGGCAAAACTTGCCGTTAGCGGCGGACTCAGCTGCTAACTGAAACGAGAGAGCCTAAAGTGATGACCAGATCCCGGATGATGCCTGCTTGCGAACCCCGCCAGGACCGGAAGGTAGCAACGGTACCAGGATTTGGTAGGTGTTCGGTGCATCTGGTTATCACTTTGGGCTCTTTATTTTTTTGACGCAGCAACGCTACGTCTATTTTACCAAATTATAAAATGAAACGAAGTTCAATTGACACGCTAATTTGATGTCTTCTAAAGATCCGTGCCGGTTTTTAGCGATAATTAGTTCAGCCTTACCCGCGTCTTCACTGTTCGGATTATAAACCTCATCCCGGTATACAAACATAATTAAGTCTGCATCCTGCTCGATAGCTCCGGATTCCCGCAAATCACTCGTTTTGGGGCGATGGTCAGTTCGGGTGTCTGCACTACGATTCAACTGTGACAGAACGATAATGGGCACGTCCAGCTCTTTTGCGAGGGATTTTAGACCACCCGACATCTCGGCAACTTCCCGTTCACGGCTATCCGCTCGTTTACTGCTTGCCCCCATCAGCTGAAGGTAGTCGATAATGACAAGGCCTAGGGTATCGTTGTCTTTTTTGTAGCGCCTTAAACGAGAACGTAATTCAACTAAAGAAATTCCACCGGTATCGTCAAAGTTAATTGGCAGAATGTTAATTTTATTGGATGCATCTTTCAAACGATTGAGATCATCATTTCCAAGATCTCCTTTACGAAGGCGACTCGAGTCGATGCGACCCTCGGCCGAAATGAGACGCATCATCAGCTGATTTCGTGGCATCTCAAGACTAAAGAACACCGTATGGTGGCCCAGCTTCGCAGCACTAGCCGCGAAGTTTAAGGCTAACGCCGTCTTACCCATGGCGGGACGTGCGGCTAAAATAATTAAATCGCTGCGCTGAAACCCACCGGTCAACGCGTCAAGGTCTCGAAAACCAGAAGGCACTCCCGTGGGTGCCCCTTTTGACTCAATTCGCCGCTCAATCTCCTCCAATGTACTGTCAAGAATATCAGATGCCGACATAATGCCGCCTTGACGATCTTGCTCGCTAAATATCGACATGATCTCTTTTTCGAAATCACCGAGAAATTCTGTAACATCACCATCGGCAGTCGACGCCCGTGCGGAAACACTTTGTCCCATCGCCACGATTCGCCGAAGGTAGGCGTGTTTTTTAATTTGGGTTGCGTAGTAAAAAGCATTTTGGGCAACGGGAGCTGACTCCATCAACTCAATTAAATAACCTGCCCCAATTTCCTGACCCTGAGAGTTAGCGCCACGCTTTAACTTTTCCATCACCGAGACGAGATCTATCGGATCATTGTTCGCATCTAGCTCCATCATAACTTCAAAAATACGGCGATGGGCATCTGCAAAGAAGTGTTCTGGCAAAAGGCCTTCCGCAGTTACGCTACTCAGATGTAAGGGTTCCTTAAGAACCGCTCCTAAGACGGCCTTCTCTGATTCTTGTGAATGTGGTGGGGTCACACCCTGCATTGCAAAATTGCTCCTTACGTCCTAATCCTAAAAGCCTAATCCTAGCAGCCTAATCCTAGCAACTGAATTAATAAAACCTTATCCGTCCCTAAAAACTAACCCGCAGAGCAAAGACTTTGCAACTGCGGGTTATTTTATCTTTTCAGGTTAGGGACTTAAAAAAATCCACTTGACCTAAATTTAGTTTCACTGCTTAGCTACGACCCAAACTTTGAATTTAGCTGTAACATCACTGTGCAATTTAACTTGCGCATGATAAACGCCGACCTTTTTGATGTCGTCGACAAGTGTAATGTCCTTGCGAGAAACTTTGTGGCCTTCGAGGTGAAGCAATTCTTCGATTTCCGCTGTTGTGACGGATCCGAAAATTCGCTCGTCTTCTCCAGTTTGCTTGTAAACTGTGACTGCGATTTTCTCGATTTGAGCCGACAGGGTTTTTGCTTCTGCAAGAACAGTTGCTTTTTTCTTGTCGAGAATACGGCGGTGATGCTTAAGAGAGGCCTCATTGGCTTCATTCGCCTGCGCAGCAATACCGCGAGGAAGAAGGTAGTTACGAGCAAATCCATTACGAACATTGACAATCTCGCCAATGTGGCCGAGAGTTGAAACATCTTGGTTCAAAATAACTTTCATTTTAATTCTCCTGAATTACCTAGCGTTTATGGCAGATCACTCAATCGCGTTCGCGATACTCGTTTGCTGCTTCGCGTGCTGCTGCTGCAATTTTAGCAAGCTGCTCTTTACGCGTAGTCGTGTTTACATTTTTAGCGATGTATATCGACATGTAACGAAGAACGTCTTCGTCGATACGCATTAGGCGCTCCATTTCTGCAAGGTTTGCAGAAGTTCCAATGAAATCGTAGTTCACGTAGTTGCCACGGAACGCTTTTTTCATAGGAAAAGCTAGTTTTTTGGTGCCCCAAAGACTTTTTTGGAGAATCTCTCCGCCGTCAGAGGTCATAAGCTTCTCGTATTTACCGAAAAGTTTAGTTCCGTCAGACTCAGGTAGATCTGCACGCGCGATGATGGTCATTTCGTATTCTCTTAACACTATAAATTCCTCCCTTACGGATTAAACAGCCAAACGACACAAACGCGGTTGGCAAAGGAGCTACACCATGAAGGTCTATGACCTTCAGTGCTTATCAGCAAAAATTACTTTCGCTGCTTAAACATATCTTTAATTCGCGACTCAACTTCGGGCTTCAGAGCCTTCACAAAGTCTGCGACCTCATTCCCCGGCACTGGTCGAAGCAGGTAATCTGCCACATCCATCGCCGACCGGCCATCCTCTAATTTAGCAGGACGCCCAACACCGAGCTTCACACGTTGGAAGTTATCTTGGCCAGATTCTTCCATCATTGAGCGGATTCCATTGTGGCCGCCGTGGCCACCACCCGCTCTTCCTTTTACCTTACCCGCCGGCAAATCAATGTCGTCGTGTATCACGATCCAGTCCAGTGACGGGATCTTGTAAAACTGCGCAACCTTCAAAACTGAGCGGCCACTCAAATTCATGAAGGTCATTGGCTTCAGTAGAATACAGGCTTCCTCGAAGATCTGACCCTTGGATATTTCACCAAGAAATTTATCTACCGTACCTGCATTCCAAGTAAGGCCAGCCTCTCGCGCGATCTCATTTAACACCCAAAAACCAGCATTGTGCCATGTGTTTTCGTAGCGCTGCCCAGGGTTACCAAGGGCTATAAGAAGCTTCAAGACTTACGCCTTCATCAAATCCACGTGAATCGCGGTACGCTTACAAGGATCAATTTGTAGCTCCTGCATTTTCACGGCAAATGTTTTGCCATCAAGCACTAAATCAAACTTGCGGCCGCCAGACTTCCAAGCTTTTGGAAGAAGTTTTGGGTCAAGCTCTAGGACGGTGCTTTTTCCATTTTCAAGCAATACAGCAGGAATTTTTCCTGAGGTACGTAGCTTACGGGTATAGCTCTTGCCTGTTCCTGTGCGCAAAGCCGCTTCGATCGTAACGTTAACTGTTGTCGCTTCAGACATGTCGTCTCCAGATCTCTTTTAATCTCACTAAAATAAAGCACACTATTAAATTATACAGATAAATTACACAGATAAATTACACAAATAAAGCACTCTAATAACACTTCAGCAACGGCCCTAGCCAATAAAAACAATGGCCAGTGTTTAACATGTGCTAAACACCCCTGCCAAGTAAAAATTACCAGACTTGAGCTTAATTTTGGCCAAACTTCAGCCTAACTTCATCTCACAAGGGATCACCTTGTACAATTGCCGCTTGAAATTGGCAATATAAAACTTCGTCAAAATTAAATTCTGGGTAAAAAGGTCGCGAATTGGGCGAAAGCAGGGAACGACGGCCAATTCTAGACAAACAAGGAACTGATCGAATCCGCATTGTGAATCCGGCGAAGTGCCTTGCCAAACAGCTCAGCAATACTTAATTGTCTAATTTTATTGCACTTTTTAGCCTCGTCGCTCAACAAAATGGTGTCTGTGCACACAAATTCCGTTAATGCTGAGTTGGCAATCCTTTCAACAGCAGGTCCAGACAAGACTGCATGACTAACGCAGGCCTTGACCGACGAGGCTCCCTCGTCCATTAACGCCTGAGCGGCCTTCGTTAGAGAACCGGCAGTGTCACATATATCATCAACTAAAATACAGTCTTTGCCTTTAACGTCCCCGATCAAATTCATGACGTTACTTTCGTTAGGACGATCTCGACGCTTATCAATAATGGCTAAACCGCAATCGTACATTTTAGCCAAAGCTCTCGCTCGCTCCACCCCGCCCGCATCTGGTGAGACCATCAGCATGTTGTCAGTTTTTCTAAAATAACTGCTGAAGATTGGTTTAGCGAAAAGGTGATCCACTGGTATATTGAAAAAGCCTTGAATCGCCCCCGTATGCAGCTCCATCGTGACCAAACGTGAGATACCGGCTGCAGCAATTAAATCGGCCACTAGTTTTGCGGTAATTGGCGTACGAGGCGCGCTTTTTCGTTCCTGACGTGCATAGCCAAAATATGGCATCACTAAATTCACTGTTTTTGCTGAGGCTCGACGCGCAGCATCAGCCATTATCACTGCTTCCATGATGTTGTGATTGGCCGGCATGCACGACGATTGAATAATGTAAACATCGCGGCCTCGAACATTACAGCCGAGTTCAATGCGAGTTTCGCCGTCACTAAACTGGCCTACAGTAGCTGCGCCTAGCGGAATATCTAAATAGCTTGCGATTTTTTCTGAGAGTGGCCGGTTTGAATTTCCGGAAAAAATGATCATCTCCGTGTCCACGACGCGACCCTCACTGAGGTTATGATCTAAGCCGATTGCCGACTCAATAAAAAATGGTTGGGGCGGTAGGGATCGAACCTACGAATGCCAGAATCAAAATCTGGAGTCTTACCACTTGACGACGCCCCATCAATCCAAATCCATCACAGATACGATTGGGGTAAGAAATTAACTATTCAGGCTCCGAGTGTCAAGGAAAATACAATGGCATCACTGCGCTTTTGCGGCAGGGAGAAGCAGGACTGAAGCCGGATCTGGGACGCCTTGCCGCCATAAAATACGGCCAAATTCATCACTATTAATCTGCCAAGCTCCGGTGAACGTTTCCCCTTGCTGTATAATTCTTTCGCTGACAGAGTCGACGACCATCGCTTGAAATGCTCTCTTCAACGCTCTGCCTCCAAAACGGCCATCCCTTGCGGTCTCAATTAATCGCGCACGAAGCTCTGCCCCAATATAAATATGAGCCGCCCTGTCCTCAATACGTGCATTGAGACCCTGTAATTGTTTGTCCACCAATCGCGTATACTGTACCGCACCAAGTCCCTTAAACACCACAACCTCATCAATGCGATTGACGAACTCCGGACGCAGGACCTCTGCAAGAGCGGCCCGCGTCGCATAGTCTTGTCCCTCGGCATCATTGGCCGGCGCAACGTCAATCTTGATATTTGAGGTCAAAATGATCAAAGAATTGGTAAAGTCCACCAATCGACCGTTGCCGTCCGTCAATCGACCGTCGTCAAAAGTCTGCAGAAGAATATCCAGCACGCGCGGATGTGCCTTCTCAATCTCGTCAAACAGGACTACCGAATAAGGCCTGCGCCGCACAGCCTCGGTTAATTCTCCACCTTCGCCGTGGCCCACATATCCAGGAGGTGCTCCGACGAGCCGAGACACGTTGTGCTCTTGCATGTACTCTGACATATCAATGCGAACCATCTTCGACTCATCATCAAAAAGCTCTTCTGCCAAAGCTTTTGCCGTCTCCGTTTTACCAACACCGGTTGGACCCATAAACAGAAACACGCCTAGGGGGCGGCCAGGCTCGCTGACTCCAGCCCGCGACCTCCGAACCGCACGGCTCACGCTTTTTACGGCTTCATCTTGGCCGAAAACTCGTTTTGAAATTCTCTCTTCCATCGCCATCAAGCGCGCTGAATCGGTTTCCAGCATCTTATTGGGCGGGACACCTGTCCACGTACTAATCACTTCCGCAATTTCACGCCTGCCCACCACTTGCCTGAGGTAGTGATGCTGCTTTTGGAGAACGTCTAATTCCTCTTGAGACGCCTTCATCTCTGCGTCGGCTTTAGGTAGTTCAGAATACTGAATTTTAGCCGCGAAATCATATTCTCCGTTGGTTTTAGATTGCTCTAATAATTTGAGAAGTTCTAGCCTGCGACCTTCGGTTGAAATATGACGATCTAACAGGTCATGATGCTTGCGCCAAATGGCATTCATCGCGTCAAACTCGGAGCGAGCTCGACTCAATTTTGAGTCTATTGACGTAATTGCTCCGTGGCTTTTTGGACCTGGAGTAATGGCTTTACGCTCTATTTCTAGCGATTCAATCGCTCCACGAAGGCTGTCGAGGGCCACCGGCATACTAGCGATTTCCAACTTCAAACGACTGCATGCTTCATCTAGCAAATCAATCGCTTTGTCTGGAAGCATTCTCGACGTTAGGTAGCGAATCGACAGGTCGACGGCAGCGATCACAGCATCGTCATCCACCTGTACACCGTGGTGCACTTCATAGCCAGATTTTATGCCTCTCAATATTGCGACCGTCGCATCTCGGCCCGGCTCTTCTACGGTGACAGGCTGAAAGCGACGCTCTAAGGCAGCATCCTTTTCAATATGTTTACGATATTCGTCCAAGGTCGTTGCACCAATACAGTTTATTTCGCCACGGGCAAGCGCTGGCTTTAAAAGATTCGCCGCATCCGCGCCGCCCTCGGGATTTCCTGCGCCGACGATCATGTGAATTTCGTCAATGAACAAAATAATCTGGCCCTTGTGTTTTTCAAGGGCTTTCAGGAGATTTTTAAGGCGTTCTTCGAATTCTCCTCGAAACTTGGCCCCCGCTAGTAAACTGCCTAAATCAAGGGACAAAATGCGCTTGCTGCGCATAGTTTCTGGCACTTGGCCAGCCGCTATGCGTAGGGCTAGAGCCTCAACCACGGCACTTTTTCCGACACCGGGTTCACCCACTAAAATGGGATTACTTTTCTTTTTGCGACCTAAAATTTCCAGGACACGGCGCACCTCGCTATCACGGCCAATCACCGCATCGAGCTCGCCTCTTTCAGCCAGGGCAGAAAAATCGATTGTGTACCTAGTGAGAGCTTCGTCGGCTTTATTTGCCTTGCCGTCGTCGGCTTTAGCATTCTTGACCTGGTCTTGAGGCGAAGGATTCGTCGGCGCCTCGGCCTTCTTGCCATCAGATTGATGTGCGTTGCCTTGAGGTGCGTTGCCTTGAGGTGCATTGGAGTAGCCGCCCCCAGTTACCGGCCCTGTGCCTGCGCTAGCCCCTCTTGGGCCTTTAATGACGCTGCCCGATCTCGGGGAAACCGGCCTGACCGGCTCAGAACTGACGCCTTCGCTTAGTTTTTGAAAAGCTGTTTTTAATGTCGTAGATTGCTTGACGAGAGATTGCCATAAAGCGGCTTCATCAACCACCATGTCCATTCCTCTGGAGGCCTCAACATCATCAAGAGCCGCGTCTAAGCGCAACCCAAAGCCAACACGATCCGTACCAAAAACTCGGGACTGACGCCGCAAATGCGTTTGCAGAGCCGTTAAAAAATGCTCGGGCGAATGCCCTTGCAGCACCGTGGTGTGCTCTCGCAGCATCGCAAAGGCAACGTGCTCAACCTCTAACGATTGATGCCCGTAACTCTTGGCTAATTGTAAACCAGTGTGAAAGGCTTTT
>CANJQY010000043.1 GCA_947476525.1 Oligoflexales bacterium | reverse complement strand
TCGTGGCAAGCATGTCAGAACTGTTGTCTGTTAGCGCCAGACCGGTATCTCCGGTTAAACTTGCTGAGGTTTCCTCGGTTAGGACGATTGTTCCCGACAGAGTCAATGCACTACCTGCAGGTGCGGCTGCAGCGCTGCTTTTCTTCTTCTTGCCACACGACACGGCGGCACTCACTGATACGATGGCCGCAGTCGCAGCAATAAACTTCCTATTGTATCTCATAATAACTCCTCCTGATTAAGTTAAATCACCTCACTACGAGGTCTATAATAATCTCGTCGGACCATGAAAATGAAACTTTACAAATCTGATTAATTAAAATTGTACTGCACTGAAATCACAGAAATATTCCAACACAAAAACAAGCCCACCCGCCTATTTGCGAAATTGGGCCCCAAGCAAGCGGAAACTAAAGGAAAAAGCCGAAAAAATGAATTTATCTGGGTGAAATATTGGCGCTCTGCCAAGGGGAACTTGCGCTCTCAGCGTAGGTTGGCGATATGTGTTTCGCAAGCCGCTTTTCCCATTGGTCCGAAAGTTTTCATCACCTCTTCGGATAATTTCTTACCATCAGGACCAGTAGTAATGACCACATGGGCCCAGCCTGTAAGTTTAGCATCCGCCTCATCTTTGACACCATTCTTACAGATGTCGCGGTGCTTATTGGATGGCTTTTCAGCCTTCGTTTGATCATTTTCCAAGGCACAAACCTGCTGGCTACCGAGTACAATGCAGTGCCCTGCTTTAAGCCATATGGTACGATCTTCTGATGCGTTAGAAATAGATGCGGCGAAAAGGAACAAAGAACTTAAAATAATTTTCACAGGGCACTCTCCAGACTATAAGTTTTTGTTAATGGTTGGGATGTGGCAACAACGGTTTCCCGCTTTGTAAAACACTATATCTATCATAGCTAATAAGCAAGATTTGACGCAAGCCACTTCCCAACTTCAGCTGGCGTCATATTCTTTCGGACCGCGTAGTCCTCAATTTGATCTTTGTTGAGACCCCCTACGGTAAAATAGTTAGATTCGGGATGGGCAAAATAAAGACCACTTACAGAGCTTGCTGGAGTCATAGCGAAGCTCTCGGTCAATTGAACACCGGTATGTTTTTCAACGTCAAGAAGTTTCCATATTTTAGCCTTTTCGGTGTGATCTGGACACGCAGGGTAACCCGGAGCCGGGCGAATGCCGCGATATTTTTCGCGGATTAGTTCATCGATCGTAATATCTTGGTCAGGGGTTTCATAACCCCACATTTCTCGAACCTGTTTGTGCACGAGTTCGGCCATGGCCTCAGCCATTCGGTCACCAAGGGCTTTAGCCATGATGCTCGAGTAGTCGTCGTGATTCGCTTCGAAACCTTTGGCATACGCTTCGACTTCTTTACCTGTGGTGACAACAAAAGCACCCAACCAGTCCTTGCGACCAGAGTCTTTAGGAGCCACAAAATCGGCGAGACTAGTGTAGGCACCGGCCTCGGTCTTTTCGCGTTGCTGCCTGAGAAAGCACATGGTTTCTATGACTGATTTCCGTGACTCATCTGCGTATATTTCGACGTCATCACAATTTGACTGTGCCGCCCAGATCCCGAGTACGGCCTTGGGGGCAAAGCGTTTATTGATCACAATATCCTTTAACATTTTTTGAGCATCATTGAACAGCTTGCGGGCCTCGACACCGTATTTTTCGCTGTCAAATATTTTAGGGTACATGCCTTGAAGTTCCCAGGTCCAAAAGAATGGAGACCAATCAATGTAGGCAATTATTTTTTCGAGAGGAATATCATTGAGGACAAACACGCCTTTTTTTGCGGGCTCGTCAATTTTTGTTGCCGCCCAGTCGCCCCCAAATTTATTTTTAATGGCGTCTTTATACGTCAAAAATTTAGCCTTCGCCTGATTTTCGTACCAGCGCCGCTTAAGCTCTTCTTGGGCTATGCGGTGGTTTTTGACGTATGCTTCTTTTTTCGAAGGACTCATCAACATTGAGCATGCATTAACCACGAGTGAGGCGTCTGTGATCTGGACCACAGGCCCATCATAGCCTGGTGCAATTTTGATGGCAGTATGCGCCTTACTTGTCGTGGCGCCACCGATGAGGAGCGGCACGGAAAATTCAAGGCGTTTCATTTCTGCCGCGACGTGCATCATTTCTTCGAGTGACGGCGTGATCAAGCCCGAGAGTCCGATGAGGTCCGCGTTTATTTCTTTGGCTTTGGCGAGAATATCGGCACACCTGACCATAACTCCCATGTCATGTACTTCGTAGTTGTTGCAGGCCAATACGATCCCAACGATGTTTTTACCGATATCGTGTACGTCACCCTTTACGGTTGCGATCAAAAATTTTCCTTGTGATGAAGATCCTGATTTACCGGCCTTTGCCTTTTCGATGTTCATGTATGGTTCAAGCCATGCCACCGCCTTTTTCATAACCCTAGCCGACTTTACAACTTGCGGAAGAAACATTTTACCTTCACCAAACAGCTCGCCTACAACCTTCATGCCGTCCATGAGGGGGCCTTCGATAACGTCTAACGACTTCCCTAAATCCTTGAATGCCGCCTCTGTATCCATATCGATATAATCAGTGATGCCGTTAACGAGCGAATGGACGAGGCGTTCGCGGTAAGTACCGTTTCGCCATTCATCCATTTCCTTTTTGCTGGCTTTCGATTCACCTCTGAATCGATCCCCGTAAGAGACCAGTCGGTCTGTGGCATCTTCTCGACGATTCAGCAGTACGTCTTCGACATACTCCAGTAATTCTTTGTCAATCTCCTCGTAAATCTCGAGCATCCCTGAGTTAACAATGCCCATATCGAGACCAGCCCTGATGGCGTGATATAGGAACGCAGAGTGCATCGCCTCACGCACGCGATTATTGCCGCGAAACGAAAAACTAACGTTTGAAATACCACCCGAAGTTCTGACGCCTGGGCATAGTCTTTTGATTTCGCGAACTGCTTCGATAAAATCAACAGCGTAGTTGTTGTGCTCTTCAAGCCCCGTGCCAACGGTTAAGACATTTGGGTCGAAAATAATGTCTCCCGGGTCCATGCCTAATTTTTCTGTTAAATACTTATAAGCACGCACACAAATCCGAATTTTATCAGCTTTCGTTGCTGCTTGTCCTTGCTCGTCGAATGCCATGACCACGACGGAAGCACCATACTGCATACAAAGCGAAGCTTGACGGGCAAAGGCAGCTTCGCCCTCCTTCAGAGAAATAGAATTGACGATAGGCTTGCCCTGAACACAACGTAGTCCTGCTTCAAGAACCGACCATTTTGAACTATCAAGCATGAGTGGAACCCTTGATATATCCGGCTCCGCAGCCATGAGATTCAAAAATTTCTGCATGCATGCTTCGCTATCGAGGAGTCCTTCATCGAAGTTCACATCAATAATGTTGGCGCCGTTTTCAACCTGTTGCCGAGCTACTGACAAGGCTGCATCAAAATTACCGTCTTTGATCAGCGCCGCAAATTTTGGAGAGCCCGTGACGTTGGTTCTTTCACCAACCATCACAAATGGGACTTTCGCCTCAGTCAGCTTAAATCCCTCGAGCCCGCTTAGGCGAGTCCCCAGGCCGAGTGTTTTAAGGGGACGCGGCGTTAGAGATTTTACCGCATCGGCAATAGCTCTAATATGCGCCGGAGTTGTACCACAGCATCCACCCGCGATATTAAAAAATCCAAGTTTTGCAAATTCATGCATGACCGCTCCCATGTCGCGCGGCTTCTCGTCGTACCCAGTTTCACTGAGTGGATTGGGTAGTCCTGCATTCGGGTAGCAGCTAACGTAGCAGTCAGCCAGTTCCGCTAATTCTTGTATATAGGGGCGCATTTCTTTTGCGCCGAGGGCACAATTGATTCCCACGCTCAGAGGACGAGCATGGCGCACTGAATACCAAAAAGCCTCTACCGTTTGCCCAGACAGCGTGCGGCCGGAGGCGTCTGTGATCGTCACAGAGAGCATCACGGGCCAACGCATGGCCCGATCTTTGAAAAATTTCTCGATCGCAAAAATAGCCGCTTTGAGATTCAGAGTATCGAATACTGTTTCTGCCAATAGGAGGTCCACGCCTCCATCGATCAAGCCTGATATCTGCTCGTAGTAAGCGTCTACCAACTCTTGATAGGACACCGCACGAAAGGCAGGATTATTTACGTCAGGGGACATCGACGCCGTTTTATTCGTAGGGCCAATAGCTCCCGCCACAAAACACCTTCGGCCTGGCTCCTCTGCCTCGACTTCGCGGCACGCCTGTACGGCAACTTTGGCTGCCGCCAAATTCAATTCACGAATGATTGACTGAAGGTGATAATCAGCCTGGGCAATCGAGGTCCCGTTAAACGTATTGGTTTCGATAATATCTGCGCCGTTTTTTAGATAGTCTTTGTGAATGGCCAAGCAAACATCGGGGCGAGTTATGGACAACAAATCGTTATTGCCTTTAAGATCATGGGCATGATGCTTAAACGCCTCTCCGCGAAAATCACTCTCGTTAAGTTTGTAGCCTTGAATCATTGTGCCCATGCCACCGTCAAGGATCATAACTCGCTTTGAAAGAATCTCAGTGAGTGCACTCATACTCTCGTTAACTGGAAGCTGGTCAATTACGGTAGGTTTGGTCATAAAATTTCGTAGGCCGCCTCTATAATAGAATCGAATTTAATGTTTCAGTCATAAAATGGATTGAATCCAAAGTCTGAAAGCCATGCGCGCTTCAGCGACAAAGCATAACAAAACGCACTCCAATTCAAAAGTCTAAAGTACCGAGATTCACTCTCGCAAATGCCCAATTTTTGTCACTGCAAGGCCAATTGGCCTCAGGATTAGCTAGATGCGAATCTCTAAATTATGGCCTAGAATCCTAAAAAAAGCTCTTTTAGCTGTCAAAGTTTTGACACTGTAACCAAATTTGACACCATTTCAAGAAGCAACGCACTGAAATGACTGGCAGTTATAGGTGGCCCACTTTTTGCTGCTATACTAGAGACTTAAATACTAATCGGGAGGCCACCATGTTTAAATTAGCAAACGTAATCTTCGCTTTGAGCGCTCTAGTATCCTGCGAACGCTCCAATAGGACCGTAGAGGTGTTGCCTAATACCAACAACGTAAACCAAGATGGAAACGGCACAGGCACCGGAAAAGGCGGGTTTGGTAGTCTTGTCCTTCGCTTGTCAAACCTCCCATCAAAAACAACTTCTGCCTCAGTTCGAATTCTCATTGACGGCGAGCCCTCGAAAGCCGAGGTCAACCTTACTGATGGATCTGGTAAAACGACTATTGAGAATCTGCCGCTAGGCAGTTCCCAGCAAGTCATCGTCAAAGCTACGATTGAAAGCGTTCTTTACATTGGTAGAGCAAGCGTTAACATTGACAAAGACAGCCGTTCCACGGCAACGGTACCGATGGAGAAAGACAGTGGCGGTGACACTGGTGGAACTGGTGGAACTGGTGGAACTGGTGGAACTGGTGGAACTGGAACCGCCGATGTAAATATCAACGTCGATGTTGGCGGACAGCAAGCCCCTCCCTCCGGAACGAACCTTTGGGACGGTAAATCATTCAAGGGTAATAGTCAGTTTACCATCAAACCGGTACAGTAGTCTGACACCAATTGCCGGCTTCTTAGCGGGCCCCTGATAAATTACATTTCAAACGCCCTAGTTCACACCTCTTGAACTAGGGCGTTTGAACGTGTTCTCAGGGACTCTCCTCGGTGGCAAGCAGTGTCCATCCACTAACGAAAAGTCTTCCACACTGTCAAATATTTTTACACCTCAGAATTTGAATGCCTAGGTAACTCGTTGAATTAAGCGGAATGAGGCATTGGCCTGAACATTGCAGCTACAAGTCTAAGTCGAGAATGCAATCAACATTCGCGACGGTAGCAAATTCTGACGTTGAACCTCTCATTACTACTTCTGGAGTTTAAAATGGCTAGCAATCTATTTACCACAAACAAAATGCGGCTTGAAAAAAAATCTTGGCTACAGCGAAATTTCAAGGCTGTGGCCGGAGCTGCCATGCTGTGCATCGCAGGCTTCGGAGCCTACAATTACATGCAACCAAGCCAACCGTCAGACATGACGGTTCGCGAAGCCAATGGAACGCAGGTTAAACCCGTTGAAGCCACCAAAGCACTGCCAGCCTTTGCCAACTCTTTGAAACCATCCATTGCAGGCCTCCAAGGCAAAGTAACTCCTGAAGGTAAACATTCCAAGGGCCGCGAGTCCCTTAAAATCAGCAAATCTGGACACCCAAAAGGCCAAAAAATTGCCAGCTACAAGAAGCAAAAAGGCCAAAAAATTGCCAGCTACAAGAAGCAAAAAGGCCAAAAAATTGCCAGCTATAAGAAGCAAAAAGGCCAAAAAATTGCCAGCAACAAGAAGCAAAAAGGCCACAAATTCACCAGCTACAAGAAGCACAAAGGGCACAAAATTGCCAGCTACAAGAAGCAAAAAGGCCACAAATTTACCAGCCACAAAAAGCACGAAAAACATCAGCGCGGCCAAGTATCCACCCGCAAGAAGCACCCCAATGATTACTCACAGGCCGCAATCAACGACGACAAACTGTTTGACCTATAAGCGCCTGTTACCCGAAATCAGCCCTCTCCCCACCGTCACACCTCGTAAGAAGGTTGTGGCGGTTTTCAATTGAAATCAATTTACCAATTTAAAGCCTTTAATTTAGAGAGGTTGCATTCACCGCAAAAGAATTTTGATAAAAAAGCAAAGGTCTGGTCAAATTCTTCCGAAGACTACTTCCAGAATAGGAGGACGAAATGGTAACGCTCAAAATGACAACTCAGCTGAAACCACGGGACCTAGTGACGTCACCGCTAATTGAATTGATTTGCGTCCTATCCATCCTATCGAGAGCTATGCTGCTCATCGGAACCCCGGCCCTAGGGCAAGACGACATCCCACCTGACAACTATAACATTGGCGTTCCAAGTGATATGCTCGCAGGAGCACCCACCCTAGATCCATCCGAAACCGAGGCTGATGACACAGTCATTCCTCGCCCTATTGTTGAACCACCGCCCCCATTAAAAATATTCAGTGCGGCCGAGACACAAAAAGTATGTGCAAAATACCAAAGCAAGTTGATCTCTGTTTATGGAGAAGTCTTTAAGATTAAGAATTGTGTTCGCCATGTGATTCAAGACCAGGACGACATATTTAAAATGACGCGCCAAGGCATTCAAATGGTTGGTGTCGAGGCCACTGACGTCGCAGCGATCCCAATTGGTGCCCCTTGGAGTGAGGTCAGCACATTGGAACGCCCTTGCTCATTTTTTAACAAGAAATACGTTACCTTCTCATATACTGATATTTACTACGTCGACGCCTGTGTGCGCCACATGCTACCTGACTACGAAACATTTCTCACCCATTCCCGGGCGCACAATGATAAAAACAGAGCCCTACTTGCATTAGGCGCGGAAGAATTTTTCAAAATCCCTCATGGACCTGATATTTTGTCCGTCCTTGATAAAGAGTATTCGCATCTTTACGAACTATCCGCCAATGTCGATATCATTCCGATCGATGAAGCCTGCCGCGGGACAGAGGGCAAAGTCGTTATGTTCTACTCGCGAATGTACAAGATTGAGAAATGCCATAAGCGCGAAATCGACGCTGAGTCATATACAATGCACTCGTCCATTGGGAACTCCAAGATCCTGGAGTTAAGACCGGAGCAATGGGTATCAATGCCTGACGGCAAGTCGTATCCTGATAAAAAACCTGATAGAAAAGCTGATAGAAAACCAGAGATGAAGCAGAGCAAATAGCCGCACAAATACCCTAGACAGCACTTTCTGCCTAGTGACCATGAATATTTCCCCCCGTAAACTATAAATAGACGGACTAAATCCGATTTGCCTGAAAGGGGAAAAGACCATGTCTCAAATTCTGGGATTATCTGGAATCGTATTTTCCATTTGGTATTTAGTGGCTCACCCATCCATGAAATTTCACGGCTACTGGGACCCTTCAGCGGCTGTTTTGCTCGGCTGTGGACCGCCGTCAATTATGATGTTGTCACATACTGTCATGGATTTATTTGTCGGATTTAGGCTCCTATTCGCATCCATATTCAGCCGCCACGCAAATCATCAAACAGAGATCATCGACGCGTTGACGCGGGCTTCCCAGATTGTACGCCTCGATGGCCTTGGAGCCCTCGTACCATTGCGCGACAGGGTTCAATATGATCTCCTTCGAGACGGCATCTCCCTTATTATCAATGACTTTAAAGTAGAGGAAATTCGCCACAATTTAATGGCAAAAATAAATGCAAAACAGTCAAAAATGGGCCTCGCTGCAAGCCTTTTCGAAAATATGTCTAAGCTATGTCCTGGAATGGGTATGATCGGAACTCTGATGGGTTTGATTGCGATGCTCTCCAACCTAAACGATCCCACAAAATTGGGTAGCGGCATGGCACTTGCACTCATTACTACTCTTTACGGGCTGATGCTTGGGACAATAATTTACGGCCCATGGGGGGAAAAAATTCATATTGAGGCCGAAAAAATTCTTGAAGTTGACATGATGGTGATGGAGGGAGTTCTCAACATAAAAGGTAAAAAATCAAGTATCCACATGAAAGACTTGATGAAAACATACGGATCAAAACAGGGCAATGCCTCCCCAACTCGGGGAGCGTCCTAGGCCATGGCGAACTCAATGAGCGACAAACACACCGAAAGCTCGTCGTCAAATGAATACTTATATGAGCCGCCGGCAAGAAAGCGCGCTGGAAAAAAAGACGAAGGACTTTGGCTCATGTCGTTTTCTGACATGAGTCTGATTCTAATGAGTTTTTTCATCCTACAACTATCGTTTTCCACCCTTGACAAGAAAAAAGCTGAGGTCGTGAGTGAGGCTGTAAAAGGCGACAAATTTGACGTAAAAAAAGATTCCTTAGCGGCTGTTAGTAAGCGCATCGAAAATGAAATTAAACGCCTAAAACTTGAAAAAAGTGCCCAAGTGACCATCGACACGCAGGGAGTCGTCGTAGAATTTAAGGATGGCTTGCTATTTTCAGTAGGATCGGCAGATAGCAACAAACAATTTTTTGTGGTTGTTGGTCAAGTCATGAAAGTTATTGCGTCCAGTCCAGCAATCTATCATTTAAAAATCGAGGGCCACACTGACGACGTCCCGATCAAGAGCGTCCTCCATGCTTCCAACTGGGAGCTTAGCGCATCCCGAGCCATCTCACTTATGAGACAATTTGAATCAAAGGGAGTCACCGAAAATCGCATGAGTATTCAGGCCTTTGCCCAAACTAAGCCCAAAATTCCAACACTAGGCCTAACCGGGATAAAGCTCACCGAAGCTAGATCAGCCAATCGCAGGGTGGTGATCCGAATTGAAACTGACCAATAAAGCGACAAATTACGTGAATCAACAAAGAAATGAAGTGAAATTATGCAGCCATGTGAGATATGCTGAATCTAGGTGATAGGCTGCGGCAGCTATCTAAAAGAGCACCACTTGACACTTTTACGACGCGGAACAATTAGGGCAGGTTTACATGAGCTACAAATTCACTTTAGGACCAAACGACGAGAGCCACTTCGGCAACGACTCAACTGGTACTATCATCGCCGAACGAAAACCGGAAATTCGCACACCATCTTTATTTAAGGTGCTTCTTCACAACGATGATTTCACACCGATGGAATTTGTCGTCTTAATTCTGGAAACATATTTCAGCAAAGACCGCACGGCAGCTGCCGATATCATGCTTGCAGTGCATCACAAGGGCGTGGGGGTTTGCGGCGTGTTCCCCTATGAAATCGCCGAAACGAAGGTGTCGCTGGTCATGGAGTATGCGCGTGAAAATGAACATCCGCTACAATGCAGCATGGAGAAAGTCTGATTTTTCGTTGGTAAATAATTTTTGTGCCACGGAATTTTTAACTGGAATGAAGGGGGCAACATGATCAGTCAAGATCTCGAAATCAGCCTAAATCTTGCCGTCAGCGAGGCAGCGAAACGCGGCCACGAATACGTCACCATCGAGCACATTCTTTTTTCCCTTCTACAAAATGACTCCGCATTAAAAGCCATGACTGCCTGTGGTGGATCGGTCGAAGTGACTCGAAGTAAGCTGGAAGATTTCTTTGCCGAACATATTCCGTCAGGAATCCTTCGCTCAGGCCAAATGCCTCAACCTACTATCGGCTTTCAGCGGGTCATTCAACGCGCAGCACAGCACGTTCGCGCCTCAGGCAAAGAACGCATTCGTGGCGAAAACATACTAATCAGCATGTTTAGCGAGCGAGATTCGTTTGCCGTATACATTCTCCAACAACAGAATATAACGCGCTTTGACGTAATTAATTTTGTGTCTCACGGCATTGGCAAAAACCCTGCCGCTCTCTTACCGTCGGACGAAAAATTACTTCTTGAAGGAGAAACTGACCGCTCGGGAGACCACGACGGAAATCAAAGACACGAGTCCGCAGACGACGAAACTCAAGAAAAAAGCTCGAAAGATCCGCTGGCGATCTGGGCCGTAAATTTGAACGAGTTAGCTCTCGCCGGAAAAATCGATCCATTAATTGGTCGCGACGATGAGATTGATCGCTGTGTGCAAATATTATGTCGCCGCCGAAAAAACAATCCACTATTGGTTGGTGACCCTGGTGTTGGGAAAACTGCTATCGCTGAAGGTCTTGCCTGGAAAATCACTCAAGGAAATATTCCCGACCCCCTTAAGAATGCGGTTATATTTTCCCTCGACATGGGCTCATTACTTGCTGGCACGAAATTTCGTGGTGATTTTGAACAAAGACTAAAAAGCGTGGTCGCCGCTATTCGAAAGCGCAAGAACGCCATTTTATTTATTGATGAAATTCACACGATCGTGGGAGCAGGACAGGTCAGTGGCGGCACGATGGATGCAAGCAACCTCCTGAAACCCGCCCTAAGTAATGGCGAGGTGAGGTGTATTGGAAGTACAACATTTAAAGAATTTCGCCAGCATTTCGAAACTGATGCGGCCCTCAGTCGGCGCTTTCAGAAAATCGACGTTGAGGAGCCCTCAGCGGAAAGTACAGTTAAAATTCTGAAGGGCCTGAAAGATCGATATGAAGTGCATCACAATGTCAAATTTTCCGACGATGTACTTAAGGCCGCCGTCGACCTTTCCATTAAATATCTTCGCGACAAAAAGCTTCCCGACAAGGCGATTGATGTCATGGATGAAGTGGGCGCTAGTTTTGCGCTTAGAGGGCACGCTAAAGACGGGTCAAAACCAAAGCGAGCCACCGTTGAAGATGTCCAGCAAGTGATTGCTAAAATTGCTCGGGTGCCTGCAGAAAAAATTTCCAATTCGGCACGAAAAGAATTGCAGGATCTTGCAATACGCCTTAAAAAAGTAGTCTTCGGCCAAGACCAAGCTGTCGACGCTATTTCAGAAATGATAAAAATGTCACGTTCAGGTCTGGGCCACTCAGATCGCCCAATTGGGACGTTTATGTTTGCAGGTCCAACGGGGGTCGGGAAGACTGAGGTCGCAAAACAATTGGCCAATGTACTCGGCATTGAAGTGGTGCGATTCGACATGTCAGAATACATGGAACGTCACGCGGTTAGCCGCATGATTGGAGCTCCCCCTGGATACGTTGGTTTTGAGCAGGGCGGATTATTAACGGAAGCGATTAATAAATCACCTCATGCAGTACTGCTCTTTGATGAAATTGAGAAGGCGCACCCTGACATGCAAAATATTCTTTTGCAGGTTTTTGATCACGGGACATTAACCGACAATAACGGACGAAAAACAGACTTCCGAAACACAATAATTATTATGACCACCAACGCCGGCGCTCGCGAGCTACTTCAGGGGAGCATAGGATTTGGCCGGCCGCCTGTAGCGTCTGAGGAAGGTGGCTTAAAGGCGGTAAAAGATCTTTTCTCTCCAGAATTCAGAAATCGCTTGGACGCAGTTATCACGTTCCAGCCGCTGGCGCGCGACGTGGTACTCATGGTCGTCGATAAGTTTCTAGACGAACTCAAGGAAAAACTTCTCCTCAAAAAAATCACTTTCTCGGCCACCAAGAAGCTTAGAGAATGGCTTGCCGCAACTGGATACGATATCGCCTTCGGGGCGAGGCCGCTTGCGAGGTTAATCCAGGATCGACTGACAAAGCCCCTGGCAAATGAACTTTTGTTTGGCAAATTATCCAAGTCGGGCGGCATCATTGTTGCTGATTTGGATAAAAACGAAAAAATATCGCTTGAAACGAGCTCGGTATAACCGACTGAAATTGCATATATTAATTTATTTAATAGATTTTTTGCCAAACCTGTTGGCATAGAATTTCATAGCATTAACTTATGTTTTTAAAACCACTGACGATAGACCTTGTGTTATGGCTGCGGATGAAAAACATCTGCACACTCATTACGCACAGGGGGTTTTATGAAAGCATTGCAGCAAAACTTGGCGAGGACAAAAAAACATGGCCTTTGGAACACTTTCAGCTCGTCATCTTTTTTGATACCAGCACTCGCAATCAGTTTGACGTGTTCTCGCTGTTCTAGCGGCCAACAATCAGCGCCCGCAGAAGACCCGGTGCAGGGGCAAGCCGCCGCTCAAGAGTCCAATACATCTCTCGAGGATAGTACAGCAACTCCGGCCCAGGGCGAAGGAGTCAATAATGCTGTCGCTGGTGGTAGTAACTTTGGCAACAACGGACCTGCACCAGCACAAGAAGGCGATGATTTGGGAATAGCCCCAGCACCCTCTAATGCTACTGCCACAGAAAACTTGACTGCAACGCCAACAAATGTTCCGATAAACAATGCAATACCTTTGAATGCAGGATTGCCCTTGACGAATGCACCGCCAGTGAATGCCGCCCCGGCGGAAGCCGCTTCAGTTCCTGCGGTAGATCCAGCAGCGCCTGCAGATGCAGCCATACCAACTGGCGCCGTCGATCCTTCAGCTAGAGCAGCGGCCAGTCCATTTGTAAATCCTCAAATGAATTGGCCAGGCAAAGGCAAAGTAAAATATGTAACTCGCCAGATAACGCGTCACTCTTCTGCAAACGGCCCAGTAATTGGCGAATTCGCCCAAGGCGAACATCCCTTAGTATTTCAAAATGGAAATTGGGCCGAACTAAATGACGGATCGTTTGTCAAAGGAAATGGCCTTTCCGAAAAAGGCGTTGGATACAAAAAAAGCAAATAGAATATAAAAAAACCGTATTTCGAAGAGTATGCCAGAGGAACGTCCGCTCTAACCTATCGCAGAACCCTGGACGTGACAGTTCATTTCATGGTCCATGGACGCAAGAAGTTCCTGTCCGACAAACTGTTCGGCAATCGAGCACTCATTTGCAAATATAGCCGTTCTAAATCAAGCAATGGAAGTAAAGTGGACCCCGTTCCATAATTCCGCCAGTGTGCCATTTGAGATGAAACGAAGAAGAGGATTCTAATTCAATGGTATTGACCGGTAACACTTGCACTTGCATTTAGGCCACCATTAAACATAACATCATCACTAAATAATGAATTTAACGACGACCGTTGGAGGAAAATATCAATGATGAAGTTTTTAGGCGTGATTGCAATTTTTTTCAGTTTGACCACAGCTAGAGCTGCGACCCAAATTACAACCCTTAAAATTCTAAAAAGTGAGAGCGGTGAGTACACGCTCCTATCAAAATCCGTCAATAGTTACGCAGAAGCGGCCACTGGAATCGAAACGGCAAGCTTGGAGGTCCATGAATATCCTCAGTTTATTGTTGAGCATCAGCGCTCTGCAGTTGGCCCGCGTATTATAGAAATCACGAGCCAAAGTGAGTCACAAATCACCGACTGGCTTGCCAGCCACCACGTTTTACCGATGATGAATTCACACAAGTCCCTTGTCCAAGACGAAGTCCGAACCATCATCAATGGAGGCCCCACAGCCAATCGGATTGATCTTGTTTTTATGGGTGACGGCTACACAGAATCAGAGCGTGAGAAATTTTTCAGCGACATAACGCGCCTTGTCAATGACATGTTCATCGGCAAAACTTTTACGTCTTACCTGCCTATTTTCAATGTTCACGCAGTGTTTAGAGCGAGCAGCGTTTCTGGGATTGGCCACGGCAGCTCAATTAACACCGCCTACGGCCTTTACCGCGAAGGTGAAACTCTTCGGGCGATTTACCCGGGAAATGGTGCGGCGATTCGCGAAAGCTGTCGTCAAGCACCAGCTTGTGACTTCCCCGTGGTCATCGCCAACGATCCATACTACGGAGGGCTTGGTGGAGAGTTCGCAATTTCAACGAGCTCCCCAACCAGCGGCACAGTCGTGCTTCGTCACGAACTAGGCCATAATTTCGGCCTAGTTGGTGAAGAATATGACGGCGGCGGGTATTTTGGGGCCAATCACTCGACCAGTTTTTCGTCTCCTTCGTGGAAAGACTGGGCTACAGATCGTGGCGCCATGCGCGCGGAGCCAATGGTTGCACGTCATCTTAGTTGGCCGTGGCAAAAACTGGACCGTGGTTCTTTTACAGCGAACATGTCGAGTAACGGAGAGTACGCGGTCACTCGCATTCGAATTAGTGCCTCGGGAATAGAGACTCCGGATACGCTTTCCATCAAATTGGACGATCAAGAATTAGAATTTGACAGTCCGAACCGCCTTGACCGAAGCTTTGTCAACATTGAGGCTCCAAACTTATCAAGCGGCCCGCACAAACTAGTATTTAAAGAAAATATTGCTGATCACAACAACTGGCTTTCATCGTTAACGGTCCACGAATACGCGAGGGATTTCCACGGAGACCCTGAGTACCTTGGAGCATTTCCAAACTTCGCAGAGGACCTGTCGCTTGATGGGTATCGTCCAACAGACGAAAGCTGTTTGATGCGGAACATGACCCATGAATTTTTCTGTTCTGTTTGCCAAGAAAATAATTGGGGAAATTTTTTCAAGAAGATCACGTTGATTGATCAATTTTCCGCTGTTCGTTCACAGTCGGCCGTCGGTACTCCGACGATCAACGCCGAGCTCAAGGTCCTTAGTCTTGGCCAATTTCGCACCGCTGGCAGCGGCGCCCCCGGCGAAACACTAGAGATACAGTGGTTTGGCGACGGTCAAGAGTTGACGGAATACCGCGGCCAAACAAAAATATCATTTGAGCCTCGTGTCGTGATTTCCTCCCTTAAAGTAAAAGTGAGTTTGAAAACTCCCGAACTTCGTACAAAAAATGTGACGAACGAAAAGCAGGTATCCCTTTAAGAATGAGTGATGACATTGTCAAATCTCTAGAAAACTTGGCCGGTGGGCCTCCCTCCCCTCGGCTCAATTTATCTAAAGAGGAAAAACTAGAATTAATCAAAAAACTTGGCGGCCCCCGATCGGTCACATCGATCCTTAAATCAAAAAAGGATTACCCCTTGCGGCGAATCCCCTTTATTTTTTCATCCCTTGACACCCAAGCCGTGGTCGACGTCTTGGCCAACGACATGTCAGACGTCCTTCCAACAAAATAGGTGAGCCGTTCACCTACGGAGGTGAGCTGTTACGCCGAGCGTAGTTCTTTGTTTTCTACCATGGTGATGACTAATACGGTTTTGTCGTCGGCGATACCAGCCTGAAAATTCAAAAGTAACGCAATCAAAGCCTCGGCAGACATTTTTTCGCCCACTTCACCCAACAAGCGTCGCATTTTTAGCTGCATCCTCGCCCCCTCTAAGATGCCGTCCGAGAGAATCACGATGCGTTCATTTTTTAGCAATTTTGTTTTGTGCACAACGACTTTCTGCGGCCCTGGTTGCAATGGAAATGGGCCACTACTTGATTGGATTACTTCTACTTTGTTTCCTGTTCGAATTATTGCAATAAATCCGTGACCAGCATTCAACACGCAAACAGAGCCTTCGGAATCAATCTCAACGGCAGCTAGTGTAGTGGCAGCCTGTCCCAAGATTCGAAAAAGAGACGTCGACAGCTTCCTGATTACGTCCTCGAATCGAATGTTGGACTCATTGACAGCAGCCAATGCGCCAATGACTGTGGACGCGAGCAGCGCGGCCTGTGGACCTTTTCCAATGACGTCTCCAGCAAATACCGAAACAACATCTCTTGTTTTCTGATGTCCGATGTGAATCCAGTCTCCTGAAACAATCGCCGATTCAACAATTTTTGAATTAACCGTCATCCAATCCAAGCTGTCCAATTTTTGATAATTCAAAAGTAAATCTTGAAAGGTGCGCGCTAATTTAAAATTGCTATCGAGGTCTGCGGCAACTCTGGCTTGTTTTGATCGTTCCTCCTCACTGATGATTAAGCGCCTACGATACAAAACAAAATCAGTCGCCAATACTATGGCAAAAATCAAGGAAATGGCCATCTGAACCTTTCCTTGAAAAGATGGGGTGATGGTTTGCCCCCAAAGAAACTGCCAAGTATTCAATCCGCCTGTAACGACAAGGACTGCTGCCATAAATCGCTTAAAAAATCTTCTGATGCTTGGACCCGACTGGCGATGCCGCCAGCATATCCATCCGACCCAAATTGAATACATATACGTAATAAGATTTGGGTAACTAAAATTTGGCGCTGTCACGCTTGTGAAGCTATATAAATAATACGCAATTATTGTCAGCAAACCGGCGATCCACGGAGCCTTTTCATAGCCATTTTGTCGGGTAAAATTCAATACTGATGAGCTGAGCGTCACGTAAGACATCAAAATGGCAAGCCAGTCTAATGTAGAAAATGGGCTGTTGCTTCGTGAAAAATCCGTAAAAAAGCTTAACGTCGCAACCGTGGAAAGAAACAACGATGCAGTCAGCCATGCGATATCTGCGTAGGCAAACCCAAAGGCGAAAATGATACCAAAGCAAGTGAACAAAACTATATTGTGCCCAATTTTGAAATAATATTCAGAGTTTCGATCCGCAAATGAGCGTTCGATATTTTTCACTAAGACTTTTGTGGACTGAGTCCAAGTGATAGGAACTATTTTAAGGGGACCAGCTAGTATTGGTCGCGTCGGATTTCTAAAGTAAAGGTCTAGGGTGACAGTCTGCGGCCAAATTCGTGCAGGAATATAAAATAGCCACGGAAGCGGGTCGAAATCCTTGGAGATCAATTCGCCATTGTATCGCACAGCGACCTCACCTTTCAGGGGGCCGAAGTTTAGAAAAATCGGAAGTTCATTCGAGAGACTTTCATGTGTAAGAACACAGCGAAGTATCACGGTTTGAGTAGCCCTGTAACTTGGAAGAGGGGACCTCCCATTTTTTCTGTATGGAATTAGGAGGGAAAAAGCAAACTTTTCCGGTATCTGTATCATTGAAAAATCCACCGAGGGGGGCGTATCGACAATAGCGCCTTGACAGGGCTCGGAAAATGCCTCTCTTGATCTCCAATATGAAAAATAATTTATGGAATTCTCAATGGAATAATATAACAAAAAAGTACAGAAGACTACGACGGCCCCCATCGCCATAAACTGGGTGATCCTAAATTCAGGAAGTCCATACTTTTTTAGGAATTGGAATTTCAAATGTGGCATGCTCCATTTTCTCTGAGTATCATGCACTTACATCGGACAGCCTCAAGAAATAATTAGGCCTAAGATCATATAATTGTCAGTGGCTAAAGTAAAAAATTGGAAAATGACAAAATAGACCAAATCTATTCAATAATAACAATGGTCCGGTTCGATGGCAGAATTTATTGACCGTTAGTCACTTTTGGATTAATCGTAGGAGCAGCAAATGGATTCGCTGCAATATCTGCGGGAACAATTATTTTCATATATCCCCTAGCGTCGAGGGCTTCAATGTATGATCGATCAATGTGGTGGTATCCCTGAAACTGTGAGGCGGTGGAGCCCCAACTATTTTTAATTACAATGTAGTTCAGGTTATCAAAACCTTTGGCCAATTGAGATTTCAGATCAGCCATACTAAGTGCGCCTTCCTGGGATCCTGTATTGACGAAATCGGTAATAAGAACGGCGTGGCCTCCAGCGCTCTCTGGTAACGTACTAGGAGATGCATTACCTGGAATCGAGTAGGTCCCACTCTTCAGAAAATTAGCATATGGCACAAAAGCCAATGGAACACTAATGCCTCGCGCCAACGTGGCTTTTATGGCAGACACCAGCGTCGCGGCGGGCGTGAATACTGGCGCATCGCCCGCAGATTTGACCGTCATTTTTGCAAATTCGTTTGAATTAATCTTTAAAACATTTTTTGCAAAATCGGCGGCTGTTATGTTCGCGCCATTAAAGCGAAAATTTTTGGGAGGGCTCGACGGAAAAGCTGCAGTTTGAGCTGGAGTTCTAACTAGAGTTTTCTCAATAGCTTCCTGCGTTATGTTTTCAGAACTTTGTAAAAGTTCCTTAAAATTCTGACGAACTTCGACCAAAAAAGCTTTATAATCGTCATTCGTTGCAAATTTATAGGTCCATTCACTTTCCGGAATAACGCCATTTAAGGTGGCAATCTGCAAGCCTCCGTTCGCAGATTCTGTTGGATCAGCGTGATCCCAGTCGCCTACGTGTCCACCGTCTATACGTATCAGAAGTTTGCCAAATTCAACGCCATCCAGAAGGGTGCCAAATTCAACGGGATTGAGATTAGAATCAGATCGCTTTTTTCTATAGATCGTGGCTATTCCTAAAAGTTTTTGTGACATATTGTAAAACGCTAAGCCTTCTTCACTGAGATTGATGGCATCCCCAGTTTGAGTTTCCATTTTATAATTGGATTCAATAAGGCCGATGGTGGCGTAGGCCCAGCATAATCCCACCCCGCCTTGATCCTGAACGTCGGTCTGAGCGATCTCGACGCCTTTGTCAGCGCTGTGGGAACGATGTCTGTTGCAGGAACTGGCGGTCATCGCAATGGTGGCCAATAGCAGTCCATGGGCAAACAATTTCATAGCCGCAAATGATTTTTTTAGGTACGAGTCGAACATTTTGTTTTTACAGGTTATCATTTATTCATCCTGCCTGAATTCAAAAATTGAAGTGCTTTTGCCCCGGCTCAAACGTATCTATATTATTCCATATAAGAGCACAGCTACAATTGTATGGTACCAAAAAAGTGGGTGTGTTGCACGTTTAGGTTGCTGATTTCATGGTTGATTCACACTAAAACGCAATAGAGTCATGGGATTATATCGGCCTGCATGATTTGGACTTTATTATTAATATTATTAGTGTTGACTATTACTTATAATAATGTTAAAATAATTCCAAATTAACTATAGGTGTACTATGACTCCCGTGAGGTTTATAAGTCTATTAAGTCTTTTGACTACCCTGCTGGTGCTTGGCTCCTGCAGTGATTTCGAGGGCTCACACGTAAAAATCATTGGCGGCCAAAACGTCACAGTGAAAGACCCACTTGCGGCTTCAGTGGCCCTGCTCCTCGATGAAAACTCCCGGATGCAATGCACTGTGGTGGCCTTGGGACCATCGCTTTTTCTCACCGCAGGCCACTGCGTCTATGCTCGCTCGCTGGTGGGTTGGCATATTCAATCAGGGCTCAAAATAGGTGAGGGAGAAACCTTCGAGATTGCCTCCGCAACAGTCCACGGCGACTATTCACCAGGCAGCATGTTCTCATTGGATCCTGAGCGGCCCGCAAACGATCTCGCGCTGCTTCGCACCGTTAGTCCTTGGATTGGGGCCGAGTATGTGCAGCTATTAGCTCCAGAAGCCCGAGCCGCGTTAACACTGCCTATTGACCTAAAAGTATTCGGCTATGGCCGAACTATCGGGGACACGTCCAGTTCGCATGGCGCCCTAAAATGGGGCCAAGTCTCGGTAAATCAAGAAAATATAAGCAATCATGAGTTCCTTTCAGAGCAATCTGACGGGGTCATGGGCTGTCACGGGGATTCCGGTGGACCTGCCTTTAAAACTAATGGCGAGAATTTGTTGGTAGGGATCGTGTCCCGCGGAGATTCGTCGTGTACGTCTGGAACGACTGTATACACCGATGTTAGCGCATTCTCTGAGTTTCTGAAATCCACAAACTCGAATTAATCCTATATTCTCTTCAGCGGTTCCAATATACTCTCCAATCCTTAAACACTTAACACTAATGAAGGAAACCCTTCGTGAATACTTCTAGTCAAAATACCAGCGTAGAAACCTCCAAGACAGAAAACTCCAACACAGAAAACAATTCTGTAGCCGGCGGCCACGTCCACGGCCCTGACTGCAGCCACGGCTCACACTCCCACAACCATTCACACAATTATAACGAAGCCCCAGCGCCCTTCGTCAGAACTAGCCCCAAAGTCGGATCAAATGACGTTTGTCCTTGCGGCAGCGGCAAAAAATACAAAAAATGTTGTAGGAAATAGTCATGTCGCGACTAACCACACACGTGCTCGACACCGCCTCAGGGGTACCCGCCGGCGGAATTCGAGTGTGCCTATATTTGATTTCAGATAATAATAAAACTTTACTAAAAGACACCTCCACCAACTCCGACGGGCGCTGTGATGCGCCTCTTCTTGACGGGGCGCATTTTAAAACTGGCTGCTACGAACTCGTGTTTTTTGTGGGCCATTATTTTGCGCAAAAATCTACTCTGCCAAATCCCGCTTTTCTCGACGAAATCCCCATTCGCTTCGCGGTGGCGGATGCATCGGCCCATTACCATGTGCCGTTGTTGGTGTCTCCTTGGGCCTATTCTACCTACCGTGGAAGCTAATTTTAAATGGAAGCTTATATACTGAATTGGCTTGAATTACTGCTGCGCTGCCTGCACATCATCACTGGTATTGCATGGATTGGTGCATCATTTTATTTCGTTTGGCTCGATAATCACTTGCAAAAACCTCTTGCCCAAGAGCTAAAAGAAAAAGGCGTCGACGGCGAACTTTGGGCGGTCCATGGAGGTGGATTTTATAACCCACAAAAATATATGGTCGCCCCCAAAGAGCTCCCACAAGATCTCCATTGGTTTTATTGGGAGTCCTACTCGACTTGGATGTCGGGATTTGCATTGTTTGTTGTCCTTTACCTCATGAACGCCAAAACAATGATGCTCGACGCAAACGTTTCCTCCCTAAACCCTAGTCAGGCCGTGGCTGTTGCTCTGGGAATTTTGGCCTTTGGTTGGATTATTTACGATTCGGTTTGCCGTTTTTTTCAAACGCGAGACGAAATTGTTGGAGTCATTGTCTGTTTACTTGTGATCGCTGTTTCCTACATAACCTGCCATTTGTTTGCTCCGCGGGCAGCATTTATCGTGACCGGTGCGATGATGGCCACAACAATGACCGCAAACGTATTTTTTTGGATCATTCCGGGACAACGCAAAGTCATAAAATCCATGCGAGCCGGAGATGCCGTAGATCCGATTCATGGGAAAAGGGCAAAACAGCGAAGCGTGCACAACACCTATTTCACACTTCCAGTTCTGTTTGCGATGATGTCAAATCACTTTAATATGATCTACAGTCACTCCGGTGAATGGATTTTGCTTGTGTTGATGATGGTAGCCGCAGTCTTAGTGCGTCATTATTTTGTTTTGCGACATAAAAACCTCAATCACTGGTGGCTCCCTACAGGGGCTGGAGTCATTATCATCGGGGTTGCAGCCTTTGTTGCGCCGCCTTCATTGTCAATTCATGGAGCCCCTGGCGACGCAAGAACCAAAGTGGCTACCATCGAAGATGTGGAATTAATTGTCAAAGCTCGTTGCCTCCCCTGCCATTCAGAGAAACCTACTTTGATGGCTGCCGCACCCAAAAACCTAAAGTTTGACGAACAAGTTGCCGTTGAGCAAAATGCGATGATTATTTATATGTTGGTCGTGCGTCAACGGACGATGCCACTAGGCAACGCCACGCAAATGACAGAATCTGAGCGACAGTCAATTCAAACTTGGTTCGAAGCACGGCCTTAGTTCGCGTTTAAATTTGA
>CANJQY010000042.1 GCA_947476525.1 Oligoflexales bacterium | reverse complement strand
CCATGGCCAAGCTCTTGCGAATTGAATCAAACACAAGCAGTCGCTGCGAGCCATGCATAGCCTAGATCGATCATCCGGGGGCGAGGCTCCCATCCATTCAAAATAACTAAATGTCCTAGGAAGATGCTGGAACTTTTGAGGGGCTGATGCCGAGGGCAGCGAAATTTCGACCTCATACCTATAACAGGTCCTGAATTGACGCACGGGGGCTTCTCGGGGCTTGCGGTAACCATTTGATAATACTAACATTTAAAAATTTTAAAAAAAAATGACGCTGGGACTTGCATACCTAGTCAATGAAGTAGCATAATATCTACAAGAGGTTACGACGAATAATTCAAATTAGATCACGGCCGATGGACCAGAGGAGATACTCGACATGTCGACGCTTACCAAGGATGCACTCATTGAACTTATTCGTGACAAAGTGGGATACCCTGTAAAAGAAGCTAAAGAAATTCTTGAAATGATATTGGAAGAAGTCAAAGCAAAGCTGGAAAAAGGCAAAGAAGTCAAGATTAGCGGCTTCGGCAAGTGGATCGTTAAAGAAAAACGCAGCCGTCCAGGTAGAAATCCCCATACCGGCCAAAAAATTGAAATTACGGCTCGCCGAGTCGTCACATTTCATCCATCTGATCGGCTTCGGGATTGTGTGAATCGTCAAGTTCCACCGACGGATCTATTGAAAGGCTCGAGCTCAAGCGACGACTAATCTGTGACTATTCGATTATCTAAAATTTATACAAAAATCGGTGACAAAGGCACTACCCAGCTCGCGACGGGTCAGTGCGTGTCGAAAAGCAATGTTCGTATTGAGGCCTATGGTACAGTTGACGAGCTCAACGCTGTGGTCGGTATGCTTCGCGATACAATTCAGGCGGCAAACGTCTCTACTGTTGATTGCGCCGATATTATTCTCATGATTGCAAAAATTCAGAACGAACTTTTTGACGTCGGAGGCGAACTCTCAGTGCCGTCAGAGGTCCTGAATACAGCCCTTCAGCAAGTGGTCCAATCTGCTGATATTCAACGTCTTGAAATGGAAATGGATGCGTTTAATGAGCGGCTGCCCCCGCTAAGTAACTTTGTATTGCCTGGCGGGCACATTGCCAATTCTGCAGCGCACCTGGCACGAACGGTTTGCCGTCGAGCTGAGCGCGCGGTTGTCCGAATGTCGGAAGAGATTGCTGTGCGTGGTGAGGCGAAAATTTATCTGAATCGTCTTAGCGACTGGTTTTTTGTTCTTAGCCGCGAATTGTCTCGGCGTCACGGGGTTGAGGAGGTCATTTGGGCTCAAAACAAAAAACGATAGTCGCAGGATCCTGGTTGCTAGCTATTGTTATCTTGGTTGCGTGGTCAATTTCCAAAACGGTCGTCGTATTGTGGGCTACTTCACAGCATCCAAAGTTGGCAGCCAACACGCGCCATTTGCAAGAGCCCGAATTGACCGACTTTAAGCGCTCCGAGCAGATATTTTTTCAGGGCTATGGCCTTTATATACCTTTAGACGATATCATGTTTGTAGATCAACTTCCATCGAGTGGTAAACGGTTTTCTGAAGTATTGAGGCGCTCTTGTTCGAATGTTAACCAAAGCAATAGGCGCTCGATTTGGAGCGGTGGGCTCGCGATATGGTTGCCGCTTAAATTTAAACTGCCTTTACTTGGCGAAAGGATCGTCGAATGGTGTTGGAAACCTCCCATGCATCGCGAGGGATAATTCAAGGAATGAACATGCGAGCAGACCTCAATTCTGAGATGAACTTGAAAAATAATTCGGATTCAGTCTCAATTGAGGGCTGCCTTGAGGCTGTTGTAGCATGGGTCGAACAATCCACAGGAAAAAATTACTTTCTCGCACCACTCGAAGAATTTCAGGCGCGCTACGGAAAAGTAAATTCTGAAGATGATTTTTATCAAGCTAGAATGAATTATTTTTTGGAGAATTGTGTTTTAGAGCGACCAATGACGGCGGTCGCTGGAGGCCGTACGCCGCTTTCATTTTTTATGGAAAAGCATTCACATTATACCACAGGCGAAGACAAAAATGCTTCAGTTTGGCGGGCTTTTTGCGGGTTTAGGCATTCGGTTTTTCAAGTGGTCAAGTCTGGCGCAAATGGAATTGTTGTTAGAGATCTGTTGGCAGATAAAATTATTAAGATTCAATCGAAGGCTGGCGAGACGTTGCAATACCTTGGTGCCCATTCTATTTTTCAGGGCTACATTTTCGGCCATCACAATCAATACGTCCTTAGTCCTGGCCTGATTCTGCATCCAGAATTGGCCAACAAGGAGATTATTATGTTTATACACCAATATCGCCTCGCCCCCAAAGTCCAACCACACGAAATTACTCGATTATTGGCGCAAATAAACATGAAATATATGCGCATGCAACATGTGAACCCCAAAGTGATTTACAGTGGTATTTCAAAATAGTACCAAATTGAGTCGGGCAATCCTCATTAACTAATTGCACAGAACTCGCCGATACCTAGCCGTTGGTTTTCTAACGTCTTAGGAGTCTTACGAGTTATGGCCGCTCCGAGCAGAAATATTCTACAAGAACAACTTTACGCCATAGGTTTTTCGCCTGAGGATTTGAAGGCTGTTCAATTAGATATGGAAGTCACCAAAGCTTCTATGACCCAAGCATTGGAAAAGCTAAATAGAGCCAATCCACGCGTAATCATAGATACCCTCGGGGTTGTTTGGGGTTGCCCTGTTGTGCACCTTGAAGACCGTGATGTCCAGCAAAATATAGTAGACTTGGTTCCTAAGGAGTTAGCGGTCAACTTCCGCTTTATACCAATTGATCGCAGTGCCAACAATTTGATTGTCGCTACTGGGACTCCTCAGAATTCAGACATGATTAAGGCTATACAGTTGCGTACGAATTTCTTTGTTCGAACCGTCCTTGCCAGCGAAGCTCGAATCACCGAGGCACTTGCGAAATACTACGCAAATTCGATAAATATGGCCGACTTGAAGGTCGACGAATCTGGCTACGAAAGCGAAGCAAGTAAGCGAAAGGAGATCGGCGGTGATTCGGCTGATGACGCCGGCATAACCAGACTAGCCAATTACATTTTGCAGCAGTGTCTTGCCACAGGTGCCTCGGATATTCATGTCGAGCCCTATGAAACAGAAATGCGCATTCGCTTGCGTATTGACGGCTCACTAGTTGAAATTCAAAAGGTAAAACTTGCATGGAAAGAGAATCTTTTAACTAAATTCAAAATTATGGCAAACATGAACATCTCTGAAAAGCGTCTGCCGCAAGATGCCAACATGAGTATTTCTATCGGCGGAAAGCCCGTCGATTTTCGGGTTAATGCTTGCCCAACCGCTTACGGCGAAAAAATAGTTATGAGGATTTTGGATAAATCCAGTTTGCAAACAGACATGACTAAGCTTGGTTTTGATTTGGAGGACCTCAGGAAGTTTCAAGAAAGTATTCACCTCGCCAACGGCATGGTTCTGGTTACGGGGCCCACAGGCTCAGGTAAAACAGTGACGTTGTATTCAGCAATGGCTGAGCTGAATAAAGTAACAGACAATATTACGACCGCGGAAGACCCAGTTGAATTTACTTTGCCAGGAATTAATCAAGTTCCCATTAGAAATGATATTGGACTGAATTTCGCAACCGCTTTGCGGGCGTTCTTACGGCAAGACCCTGACATTATAATGGTTGGAGAGATTCGAGACTTGGAAACGGCTGAGATTGCAATTAAGGCCGCATTAACAGGTCACATGGTGCTGTCCACGCTCCATACAAATAGTGCTCCGGAAACTGTTACTCGACTTCTAAATATGGGCGTCGAGCCATTTAATCTGGTCTCGGCATTGACATGTGTGGTGGCCCAGCGGCTACTTAGGAAAAATTGTGTTCGTTGCCTCGTGCCAGACCCCGAAGTAACAGTGCAAATGTTGATGGATCTTGGCTTCACAGCAAGTGGTGCACAGAAGGCAACGCCTATGAAGGGTAAAGGCTGCCCTACTTGTAATAATTCTGGTGAAAAGGGCCGAATTGCCATTCACGAAGTGCTAGTGATGGGGCAGGAGGTGCGGCAGGCCGTGTCCGATAAAGTACCACCTATGGAACTAAAACAAGTATGCATGCGAGCAGGGATGAGGACTTTGCGGCAGGCGGCACTATATAAAATGTCAACAGGCCTAGTGTCTTTGAGGGAAGCCGTGAACGGGACTCTCGCAGACAATAACATTGAGAGGTCTGACCAAGATGCAGAATAGGGAGTTACATGAATTTTAATTTGCCACAATTACTTAAAGCACTGATAGATCAAAAAGGAAGTGATCTGCATATTAGCGCAGATGCGCCTCCGCGTTTTAGAATTGATGGAGCATTATTACCACTCGATGTTCCTCCTATTACCCCTCAAGAATGTATGACACTGTGCTATAGTATTCTTACAGACGACCAGGCCAAATATTTAGAAGAAAATTTCGAAATTGATTTAGCTTTCAGTGTTAAAGATCTTGCCCGTTTTCGGGCCAATATATTCATGCAGCGAGGCACATTGGCCGGTAGTTTTCGAGCTATTTCCAACCAAATTCCAGGGATTCGAGAGCTTAACTTACCACCGCTCATTGAAAGTTTGTGCATGCTTCCCAATGGACTGGTGCTAATAACCGGCCCCACGGGCTCTGGAAAATCAACGACCATCGGCGCGATGATTAATCATATAAATGAAACGCAAGCAAAGCATATTATCACAATTGAAGACCCAGTTGAAATTTACCACTCAAACAAAAAATGCCTGGTTCACCAACGAGAGCTTGGGTCGGATACCAAGTCATTTGCTCGTGCATTAAAGAGTGTCTTAAGGCAAGACCCAGACGTGATCTTGATTGGTGAGTTACGTGACCTGGACACCATTCAACTAGCCTTAACGGCCGCAGAAACAGGTCATTTGGTTTTGTCTACTCTACACACAAATTCTAGTGTCTCGACCTTAAACCGTCTCATTGATGTTTTTCCAGCGGGGCAACAAGATCAAATTCGTACTCAACTTGCCTCCTCGATGCAGGCCATTTTGTCACAGCACCTATTGCCTGCACTAGGCGGTGGGCGAGTTGTGGCCATGGAAATATTGGTGAGTACGTCGGGAATTAGAAATTTAATTCGAGAAGATAAGTTTAATCAGATATACGCTGCTATGCAGTCCGGTCAGGACATTTCAGGAATGCTGACGTTAAATCAGGCCTTGGTAAAATTGATTGATGCTGGAAAAATTTCTAGTCGAACGGCTATGGAAATGTCCGGCGAAGTTGCAGAGCTTGAACAAATGCTAACGGCTAGGACTAACGCGAGGAATGGCGTGAAACCAAAAAAGTAAGGGGTTGTGATGGGCAGTTTCGCATATAAAGCAAAGGATAGTTCTGGGAAAACGGTGGCAGGCACCGTAAAGGCACCGTCACATGCAATGGCGACAACAGCACTGCAGCGTCAACGCCTTCGAGTCATAAGTTTAAAGGAAGTGTCCGTAAACGCTGATGGTTCGGCGGGCGGAGGAATTTCTTTGTTCGGCGGGCGATTTAAAATCGATGCGCAAGGTAATGTATCATTTTCTGGCTCCGATAATTATCGAGCTTTGGATAAAGAACTGATAGTTATGACTAAACAGCTCTCAGTCATGCTTTTAAGCGGACTTCCAGTAAATCAGTCTTTGAGTATTTTGGCGTCTCAGCAGGAGAACCCGAAGTTTGGGAAGGTATTGGACGGAGTTCGCAAGGCGATTGAGGATGGAAATGGACTCAGTACCTCCATGGCGCGGTATCCAAAGTGTTTTGATACGCTATATATTTCAATGATTAAGGCGGGAGAGGAAAGTGGGCGATTGCCGGATATTATGGGAAAATTATTAACCTATATCGAGAAGTCCGCAAAAATAAAATCGCAAATTAAGTCAGCGATGATGTATCCAACCGTTGTAATTGTTGTTGCGTTAGCCGTGATGTTTGGGTTGCTTGGATTTGTGGTGCCCGTTTTTGCAAGTCAGTTTAAGTCTGCGGGCAAACCGTTGCCTGGTATCACGCAATTTGTAGTAGACCTGTCAGATTTCGTAAAAGCCTCATGGTGGAAAATGGGTCTTGTAGGCGTCGCGATAGGCTTTGTTGTGATGAAATTTCGCGAGACGCCCAAAGGTCAATATTTCTTTGATTCGCTAAGTCTGCGAGCTCCAGCCTTAGGAAACGTCATGCGAAAAATTGCTGTGGGTCGTTTTTGCTCAACTATGGGGTCCATGCTTACGTCCGGTGTCAATTTGCTTCAGGCCCTCACTATTTGTGCGTCGTCGGCCGGGAATGTGGTGATCGAAAGGTTTGTGCTGTATTGCAAAAGCGAAATCGAAACTGGTAAGCAATTGAGTCAGCCACTATCCACATCTGACATCTTTCCAAAAATGGTTGTATCTATGATTCAGGTGGGTGAGCAGGCAGGGAAAATGGATACGATGCTGGAGAAGGTTGCTGTTTTTTACGAAGACGAAGTCGATGAGGCACTAAAAGGCATGCTTGGGTTAATCGAGCCTTTGATGATCGTTGGAATAGGACTCATGGTGGGCGTGTTGGTCATAGCCATGTATCTGCCCATGATGGATTTGGGAAGCACAACAGAATAGTGACCATCAATTGTTAGGCAATCAATACGTTAAACAGCCCAATTGTTCTGACAGTCCGCACACGTGTACTTCCACCTCTGAGCCAACCAAGTGGCCTGGGCGTGGCCTTTTATACTGCAGCGTGGGCATGCGACGTTTTTGTGATTGTGTGCACACGAGCTGTTTCTACACCGCGTGGACTCCGGATAGTTTTCATCTGCAATGGCAGGTCCGCTGCACGAAGGGCATCGCGACGCCGATCTTCGCTGTTCATTCATGTGATGATTTCTCCGAGATGAGGGACTGAATCCTAGAGAGTACTACCAGAATTAGACAGCTTATGACTATTAAGGTACGATACGGCTCAATTGAAGCGCCTAGTGATTGATTTACTACGGCGCAACCGATGCTAGCGCCTGCAAGGCTGTAGCCTGCAGAATGTAAAAGTGAGCTGACAAAAATTCCGGCAAGGAAAGATCGGAAATTCAAGTGCGGAACCTTTGTCGCGACAATAAAACCAAATAATGGGTATGGCACGGGCGCCACCAGCCCTTGAACTGCCGTCCAGTTATATCCTGTCCCAGGCCTTTGGTTCATCATGTGCTGAAACCACGGCCTTTTTTCAAGGTAGTCATCAAACACTTTTGGCAATTCGCGGCCCCTGATGTAAAGCCGACCAACAGTCCAAGGGATGATCGAACCTAGAGCGATGGAGATTGAGGTCACGGGAATGCCGATAAATGGCCCTGTCAAAACACCTGCGGCTACGGCAACGACGGATGAGGGCATTCCGAGTAAAGCTGCAAGCGTGCCAGCCAGCAACAATCGACCGAGCATTCTCGGTCCGCCTTGACGAAGTTGACTTTGTAATGACGCACAGTCAGCAGTGGCAAAATTAACCGCTAAATGATAAAGGATTAGCGCGATGGCTACGCCTGCCCCAACGCGTAGCAAACTTTGATAACTTGGCCGGTCGTTTAGTGATAGGCGGGGCACGAAGTGTCTCCTCGAGAGGGTTTATGAGCATGTCTAAGCATAACCGTTACCACAATTACACTCAACTGTTGTCTAAAGTCGATGCCATGTTCTCGGCGGCAAAAGAGCGGCATGTTGACCAGTTTAAGTGCATGGCTGGTTGTTTTGGTTGCTGTCAAGCTGGACTAAGTGTTTCTAATGTCGAGGCCCGCCGAATTGCCGGTTGGCTGATTGATAATCCTGCCGTCGCGGTCAAAATTCGTGACCGTACTCAAATGCTTGATAACCCCGACTACTGCTGTTTGTTAGATAGTGCAGGCAGCTGCTCAATTTACGAGGTTCGGCCGCTTATTTGTAGAAGTCACGGCATGCCGGTTTCCATGGAAGAAGGGTCTGAAGTGATCGGAGGAGACGTGAATGATCACTCAAACTATTTGTTGACCTCGCAGACGGATGATTTGAGAGATGTGTGCCCCCTCAATTTCGAAGGCGTTAATCTTGAGTCCATATCACGGGACGACGTGCTCTCGCTGGAAAAACTTAACGTGCTCCTTAGTTTGATCAACATTGATTTTGATAAACTTAATGCGGGCGAACGCGTTGCATTGACGACCCTCTGTGAGCTCCAAGGGTGATATGAGCCGAACAGGCTGTGGCTATTTCTAAACGCTGAAAATGGTCTATGAAAGTGAGTAGTTTTTTTTTGGTGCTGTCCTTGACTTATATCAGTCATTTGGCAGAAAATAGAGACTACATGATCGGAGGTTTGATCAGTATGAGTAAAATGACTAAACTTGAAAAGAAAAATGGGTTAATTGACCTTGAACTGATTTTAAAGGTGATTGAGAATCGAGGCTACATGCGCAGCCCTCTAATTCCCTCGATGAACAAACTGATCTACGAAAAGGTGAAGCACTTATATGTCGATTCTAAGCAGCGTGGATCAAATAGTTGAGCTTTTTGAGTCCAGCCAATGTAAGTACGTGGTTATTGGAGGTATCGCCGTGCTTCTCCACGGCGGCCGCGCCTCGACGTTAGATTTTGATTTATACATTCTAGCCAGTGATTTTTCCAATTTAGAATCTTATTTAGTCGGGCATGGTGCAAAACTGGAAATTAAGGCAGACCATCAACTGCGCTTAAGTTTTGGGGGCGTGCAAATTGACGTGTTAGAAGCTGATCCTGTGCTTGGAGAAACTATTTTTAAGCGCTCAATTAGACGGAAAATCGTAAACTCTAGTTGCAACGTAGCCGCCCATGAAGATTTGATCATTTTGAAAACTTTAGCCGATAGGCCCATTGATCGCCGCGATGTTGCGGAATTAAGGGAAATTTTTGAGGGAAACATTGACGAAGCCTATGTCAGCCAAATGCTCAGTCAATTTCATTAAAAGCGTGTCATATGTATTGCTACTACAATAAATGATTTGATATTTATAGATGCAAATTAAATCTCTTGCCGCACATTTTTCGCCCACACCAACATAGCTGCCAAATTGCTCCTACCGACCCTTTAAAAATGGTGTTAGACTAGCCAGCAACATGCGCAATGGCAACTTTCGCCGCAAAATTAAATTGATTCACCGTGGAGACGAACCATGTCTGGTAAAATTGAGGACGGCTTAATTAAGCCCACTAGTTCGATGGTCACGTACTCGTCTTATTTGAAAGTCCATGAGATTTTATCGTTACAAAATCAACTCTCCTCACCCCCTGAGCACGATGAGTTACTCTTTATCGTTATTCATCAAACCTATGAGCTCTGGTTCAAGCAACTCCTTCATGAACTTGATTTAGCCGAATGCGAACTTGGCAAAAACAATTCTTTTGGCGCGCTCAAAACGCTAAAACGAATGACAGAAATCCAAAATATCTTGACACAGCAAGTTAGTATTCTGGAGACCATGACGCCCAATGACTTCAATTTGTTTCGATCGCGTCTCAATCCGGCGTCCGGATTTCAAAGTCATCAATTTCGATCCTTAGAGTTTAGAATGGGGCTGAAGGATTCGGCATACCTCGCGTTTTTCGCATCTCAACCTGAGGGACTAAAAGCCTTGGAGTCAGCAAAATCGCGTCCGTGCTTCTACGATCACCTCCTGTGGTTCCTTGCCCGCCAAGGTTATAAAATACCGCAAGAGGTTTTATCGCGTGACGTGTCAACAGCCTGGCAGCCATCAGCGCCTGTGGAGGATGTTTTTCTGACCATTTATGAAAATCACCAAGACCATTTGAGTACGTATATTCTGTTAGAGGCACTGTGTGACCTAGACCAACAATTCACGATGTGGCGATACCGTCACATTGCCATGGTAGAACGAATGATTGGATCTCGCATTGGCACGGGTGGGTCGAGTGGTGTGAAATATTTAGCCTCGACCGTAGGAAAACGTTTTTTTCCTGAACTTTGGAGCCTTCGTGGGCGCATTGGTTCAAATGCTGGGTACGGCCAACCCGTTACCTAAAAAGTTTGGTGAGCTATCCAAAAACCACACCTAAAGGAATACCTATGTCGATAGAATTAGTGAATCAAGTGACCTCTGGCATGCGTCCATATCCGATGGAGGAGCTTGGCCGTATTAAGAATAAATTAATTAAGGAAGGACGTCCCGTTTATGATTTTGGCACTGGCGATCCCCTTATTCCAACTTGGGCACCCATTCGCGAGGCTATTTTATCGGCCGTTCCAGTCATTAGCCAGTACCCAAGCGTCAAGGGAGTAGAATCACTTCGCGACGCACAATGGAAGTATCTTGGTAATCGGTTTAACCTTCAAAAGAATGAATCGATCAGTTTAATTCCCGCTCAAGGAACAAAAGAAGCTATATTCAATATTGGTCTTTGCTTAGTTGGTCGTGGCGGTAAAAAGCATTTAGTTTATCCAGATCCTGGCTATCCAGTGTATCGCGCGTCAGCCTTATATTCAGGTGGAATTCCATACCCAGTTCGCTTGACACCAGAAAACAACATGCGAATTGAGCCGTGGAAGCTTCCGATTGAAATCCAACAATCCACCGCAGCCATTTGGATTAATCATCCTCACAATCCAACAGGGGCGACGGTAACGTACCAGTACTGGAAAGAATTGATTGAGTGGTGCCACAAAACAGATACCATTTTGCTTTCCGACGACTGCTATTCGGACATCTACGACGCGGCCTTCGACCTCTCGCCAACGTCAGACCTCGCCAAGGACAAGCGTCCACTCACTCCACTACAAATATCCTCTGACAGAGTTTTAGCATTCATGAGTTTGTCAAAGCGCTCTGGCATGACCGGTTACCGCAGCGGGATGATTGCTGGCGACACACGAATTATCAACTCAATTGTCCAAGCGCGTGCGAATTTTGGCGTAGGATCGCCAAACTTCATACAAGCGGGATCGGCCGTTGCTTGGGCTGATGAAACTCACGTAGCAGAACGGCGCAAGGTTTTTACACACCGACTAAAGCTGGCGTTTCCCTATCTGCAAAAGCTTGGGTTAATTGATCAAATTCCCGAGGCGGCCTTTTATTTTTGGTGTCGAATTCCGTCATCCTTTAAAGGTGACGATGTTAAATTTATTTTGGCGTTGGCAGACGAAGGAATTATTACTAGTCCAAGTAGTTGGCTCAGCGAGGGCATGAGTGGATATTTCCGCTTAGCCATGGTTCCCGATGATGAGGCCACTACAATAGCTATGGAAAAATTAACACATTTTGTGCGAAAGAATTCCTAACATTATCAGTTCGAGGCTTATAGAATGCACGAGATTGAAGCGCTAAAGAAACAAATTGAATCCATCCAACAAAAAATGGACGCTGGCTCCACATCAGCGGCAGTCGACGGGAAACTTTACGTCGAGGCTGTGATTGCAGCCCTGGATACGGGACGAGTTCGTGTCGCCGAAAAAAAGGACTCCGAGTGGATCACCAACATTTGGGTTAAGCAGGCGATTATGATGTATTTTCGCATCATGGAGATGCAGGACATCGAAGTCGGTCCGTTTGTCTACCGCGACAAAATACCATTAAAAAGAAATTACAAAGAATTAAACGTGCGCGTTGTACCACCTGCGGTGGCGCGATATGGATGCTTCCTAGGGGACGGAGTGGTGCTGATGCCGTCGTACGTCAACATTGGGGCTCACGTAGGTTCGGGCACGATGGTGGATACTTGGGCTACGGTTGGAAGTTGTGCCCAAATTGGGTCGGGAGTGCATTTATCTGGCGGTGTCGGAATTGGCGGAGTTTTGGAACCTGCGCAGGCGTCGCCTGTCATTGTGGAAGACGGGGCATTCATCGGGTCTCGGGCAATAGTCGTAGAAGGAGTAAGAATTCTTAAGGAAGCCGTGCTTGCAGCCAATGTAACTCTCACATCATCCACACCAATAATAGATCTCCGCACGGCTAGTCGCACTATTATCAAAGGCTTTGTTCCTGAAAGGTGCGTCGTGGTCCCTGGGACACTTGAAAAGGACGCCCCGCACGGCAGCGGAAAAATTCACACCCAGTGCGCGTACATTATCGGCGAGCGCAAGCCATCCACCGATTTAAAGGTCTCGCTTAATAATGCACTTCGAGATTTTTCGGTTTCGGTTTAATGTCGACCATTAAATTCATACCGTCAGATAGTGTCATCGATGTGATCGATTCAGTGATTGGCATGAAGCTTTTGGTGGCTGCTCGAAAAAACAAAGTTCCCATTAGATTTGGTTGTGCTGCATGCAGCTGCGGCATTTGTATCATCAAAATAACCGAGCCCTCAGCCCTTCATCCAATGAAGCCTAACGAGGAGGCTCTGCTTAGAAAATTAAAAGTTTCCACGAATGGAGATGTTAGGTTAGCGTGCCAAGCAAAGCTATCGGGACTGGTCGACGCCGTGGTGGACCTCTCATTTCAAGACACCGTTGACATAAATCCTGACGACGATATGGCGCCGTAGACCTGTTAATTCATCAATAATAGCTATTAATTCCGGCATCTTATCCAGGGCCGCCTAAAGTTCTCCCCAAATCTTCCGATTAGTTTTCCATCACTTTGACTGGAACTAGAGGAAATTATTATGAGCTTAGCTTTAGGCTTACCCTCAAATCTTAAATCCGACTACAACGAATTCCCAGTCGATCGGTTACTCGATAACTCTGTTACGGATTTTGATTTATTTGCCGGCATTGGCGATCACTTCATTTTATATAGTGGTCAGGGTTACAAGTGGGAGCGCTCGGAACTATCCGGACTACTGAATCAAGGATATAAAAATTTATGGATTCGCCCTGAAGACGTTGCAAAGGCTGCTAGCTACGAGAAAATGGCAAAGCTTCCGCTACTCGACAAAACACTTCATCCAGAAGATCGGTTGGAGCAGATCATTGACATTGGCGCAACATTCACTCGCTACCTGTATGAAGGAGACATTACCGCGTCAATCGTCTATAAGGCCGAAGAGCTCGCAACACACCTCGTCACATGTATTCAAGAAGATCAAGGCTGTGTGCGAGGCATCACCGGTCTTGCAAACCACGACATGTATACGTATCTTCACAGCATTCGCGTAGCCGCCTATGCGACGGCTATTGCCCATCAAATGGGCGTGACTGACACAGAGTCATTGAAGACGATCGCCTTGGGCGGCATTTTCCATGATGTTGGAAAGTCTTCGGTACCGATGACAATCATAAACAAAAGCGGGCCACTACTTGAAGCTGAATGGGCTGTCATGAAAAGCCATCCCATGGAGGGTCACAAAAAAATGGCTGATAGCTGTCTTCATCACGTCAGTCGAGAAATCGTGTTGCATCACCATGAACGCCTCAATGGGAGCGGCTACCCTGACGCGCTGCAAGTTCATTCCTTGCTACCCGAAGTGCAAATGGCCACACTTGCTGACGTGTTCGATGCCTTGACCTCATCGCGCAGCTATCAAAACAAAAGAAATCGCTTTGAAGCCCTCGATTTTATAAAACATCGCCTTTTACGCACCGATATTTCCGTGGACGCGTATATGGCTTTAGTTGCTTGCCTCGTAAAATAAATCCTGACGATTCCCAGTAAATTTGATAAAACTATCATTATTTACTGCGTACATTTGACAGGGAATTTAACTGCGTGGGTCGTTACCATCATTTTATTGTGATCTTTATTATCTATGCTTGGTCCTTGCCCGGCCCGGCAAAATTTTTGTATCACAACGAATGCACGCTCCGCGACGATCCTAAAACTAGCGAACCGTCGATGGTGACCACTTGTGTCAATGCGCAGGCCGGCATGTGGGTTGCGCAAAAATCCAAAACTTCGCATCGAGGGCAACCTCCATCAATGTACCGTGCGCAGGGTAATATTTCCCTCTTTGTTACGCCTTGGTTGTCATATTCTGGAGCAGCTCATTCGAGTGTTTTCGTTTCTCGGGAAACAAAACAAACCACTTCACGAGAAACGTTACAAGACAGGTCGCTAATTCAGATCGGTAATAACGCACTTTCTCGGCACAGAGTAAGCTTCGGGCGAGGCTATCCAGCCTACCGGATCAATCATCAAATGCGCGAAAATTTCGGCTACATTTGGAATTTAAATAATTTCGACGCGCCCATGGTGAATTTTGCCACCTACACTTACGACAACCAGCTAGATTTAACCGTGCAAGCGACCTACGGAATCAATCCAGACCGAAAGATTTCAATCGCCCGTCGAGCCCTAGGCGCAGGCCGGATAATGTATGATCTCGCAGCCCTAGAAGGAACTCGCATCGTTGTAGGAGGATTTGGCGATGGCTCGCTCCGTCGCGCCGCATCTTTTGGGATGCTTAACGTAAATGGTGTGGGGGCTGAGACGGCTTTTGAATTTGTGCGCACTTTTGCAACAAACCCGTACGATCCAAAAGAATTCCATCAAAATATTAGACTTAGTTATTTGGGCCAACTGCAAGATAATTCAAGATACAAGTTTCAGTACGATGACGAATTTCAATTCATCCGTCTCGTCGGATTCGGAGCCGTATATTATTTTTCAAATTCAGCCGAAACCGAATTCGTTCTGGGGTACGCAAAACAGGAAGATGTTCAGAAATTAAGCCATTTTTACGGTGTTTTGACTGCTGGAGTTAGGCTATGAGTGGGAATCATTTTTTCCTATGTTTATTCGGGCTGTTGACCCTCGCCCCTGCAAGTAGTGTTTCACCACCCCCCAAAAAAACTACTCAGGAGGCTTCGCCAAAGTCGGGCAAATCAGCTCAAAAAACAAAGTCTAAACATAAATCGAGCCTAAAAATAAATTCACGAGATGTCCACAGCCAAAAGCCAGTCGAAGCTTCACCCGACCGTCAACGGCAAAAATATTCAGCTGGTAGCACCTTGATTGAGGTCACAGATGGAGTCGACAAGCCGGCGAGCGAAGAATCCAGTCCCTCAGTCAATCGACTGCTAAGCAATCCCATTTTTGCCTCAGGTTTATCTACCGGCGCCGACGCCATCAATCGATCGATTGACTCCTTAATGTCATCGTTGTTCTACAGTCTATTGGACAATAATCTGCCATTTCCGCTGACCAGCTCCGCAGGAATAACCTTGGGGCTAACACGGGATGTTTATAGCGCGAGAAATGGTGCCTACGTAGTTGTCGACAAGATGGGTATCTCGCCAGGCTACGGCCGCGAACTGGCTCGCTTCAATGGCATTCCGATTGTTTTGGGAGCCAAACAATCGACAGAGGTTCTAGACATTTATCTGCGCACTGATCCTCTTCGAGTGTCCGAAAACAAAACCTTACCGATTTGGCGCGCATCTCTGAATAATTGGTTTGGCATATTGCCGTTACTTGAGCTCATTTTGCCGCCGTCGTTTAACGTCAACGAAATGTACGACCCCTTTCACCGCGTAGAAGTTCCCTTCACTTTTCCTCTTTCCATAGAGACCGCTAGTTCGATGGATCTTGGCTCAATCAAAAGCTATTCCATCAGTGGGGGAATCAACCTTGGCGTTGAGTTGGGTGTAGGAATTCACGGTTTTAAAGACCAGGTGACCAGTGGTGCCAGCGCGTTGAATTTAAGTTTGCCATTTTCGGTATTTAGATCCGGATCGTATCGAATAAATGTTTTAAGGAAAGATTCCAACACGATGTGGGTAAGCTTCGTTGATGAATCTCGCCTCGGCGAGAAAATGGCGCTCACTCTTGGCAAAGCCTATTACCTACTCGCAAAAACCATTCCCTATTGGAAAGGTCTTGGTGCACCGGTTTTTCCGGTGGATTTCGCCCTTGAAGAGGCCGTAGCCGACGCATTTGGTCAAGTTTACTCGTATGACCTTCGCGAAGCCGAAGCAAAAACGGCATTCGTCGAAGCGGTCCACGGCAATTTTGCGCCATCTGAAATCTCATGGCTAAGGGCCAAAGAAGACAAACTAGCCACCGGGGTTTCCTTCTTTTTTACAAAGAAAGAACGGCGATTTCAAACCGGCATAACGACCGGAAGCAACGTCTATTTGACAAATAGGCACACGGCTAGAACGCATTCTGACGCAGCCATTGAGATTACGGATCCAAATGGACGTTTCCACATTTTGGAAGCTGTCCAGGATGATCGACAAACAAAATGGGACATATTAACAGGTGCCAGCGAAGCCTCCACGTCTTTACGCGCCAGTTTATTTGTTCGAAAAGTAATTGAAAATGACAAGACGAAGGACGCTATGGAAACCCGGTATGAATTTATCGCAGAAGGAAACCCAATAGACATCGCGTTCACGCTTGCCCTGACGGATAAATATATCGAAGTGGAGAATTTGAATGATTATCTGGAAACTCTTTCGCGCTTCACTCAACTTAAACTGGACGGGATTCCTGAGTTTCCTATCCGCGAAGCCAGACTCTTATCGAAGCGGCGCAAAATCGTGTACTTCGACAACGACCAGAGCGGTAGCCATAGGCTCCACGTCACGCCAACACACCTCGGCAAGTTTGAGGGCTATGGAAACGTGCGGTTAACGAACGCTCAGATTCTTGCAATTGCAGACCTTCCGAGGAAAGAGATCTGGATGGGCCTGTGCAGAGCCTTTAGAGTGACTAGCGCCTCAAATTGTCTGCTTTGGGAAAAATCCCTATTTTGGCGTAATGTTTATCGCTCTGGTTTTTTCGTCAGCCAACCACTTCGCCTTATAGACTATCGCTGGCTAGAGGCTGATTCGGTGGGTGAAATTGAAGCGGCCGTTGCCGCCTTAAAAATGTTTTCCAAAGAGAAAGTCCCCGAGGCCAAACAATCGGCCCTTCGCCAACTTTTTGCAACTGAGTATCCGCTTGAACTTGTCGAGGGATTGCTGCGGCTCACCGACCTGCATGAGGTCCCGCGCTCTGTTGAGCTCGAAACCCAACCAAAGGGACATGCCGCCGAAGAAATTAAAACCAGATTTCGCAAAATGGGAGGCATGCATTTTACCAGCGAAAAAGAATTTCCGACGCCTTTAAGATACGACAATTCGCGAGAAATTAGTAACCAGTTTGAAGGTGCAAATCTCTCCTTCCAAGGGAGTAAACCAATCATCAAAAAGCTAACGCTCTATAGCGAAGAGCCTCTCAATTCCAAGTCAATGAAAACTCCCGCAGCTAATACTTTGGGGTTGCAGTTGATGACCCGAGTTTCAGTCGCGAAGGTGGGGACATCTAAGAAAATCAAAGTCTACGTTAAACTAGAGCAATCCGGGCAAATTCAATTAGCAAAATTAAAGCTAATTGAAGACGTTGTTGAAATTCCAATGTTTGAGGCACTTGACACCCCCGATCAAGTAAATTTTCTCCTTGCTCTCTCAGGCCCAAACAGCCCGTTCACAAACATCCTCACTTCTGAAGCTTTTAGCTTCGGCGGAAGCTTCCGCCTAAGCATGACTGTTTCGAGCAGTGACCGAACTTGGAGCGACGAGAAAGTACTAGAATTTAAAATAGAAAATGATCAGTTAAAGCCGATGTAGTACGCTCAAGGCTACCGAAACATGGACGTCCTTTTTGCTGACGCACTTCGGCAATTCGACCCCCCGCAACACAGGTAATGGCCCGATATTATTGTATAATCTAGCGTTGTTCAAATTCTTCTCAAGTCAAAGCCTGTTTTGCCGATAGGACTTCTGATTGTTTGGTCAAACACAATAAGGAGAATATCATTATGAATTTCAAGTCTTCAGTTAACTCTCTCACGTTCGCATTTTGCATCGCTCAGTTGGCGACTTTTGGATGCTCATCCACGACTACCACACCTCAACATAAGGCGGCAGCGGCTCCTCAGGGCGCTAATTCGGAATCGACTCAATATTCAGACGACCCCGAAATAAAAAACTCTGCCGATGAAGATTTCTATCTTAGTGATGCCTTAGATAGCGATGAACCTGAGCCCAGCGCAGATGGTGCTGAACCAGTTGCTTCTGCGTCTGAAGTTAAAAATCCAGTTCCTTCTGACGAAACAGCTAAACATTCAACATCCCCTGTAGCGGAACCCCCGCTATCAATTCCAATGCCACATCCTGCATGCTTCGCATACGTTAAAAAACATGTTGGGCCATTTTCTCAAGCAGTAATGGCAAGATTTGATATAGACAAATCAAAAGACCTTTCGCTGAAAGAATTTATGATGCCATTTTCGAGGAATCGTGGAAATTCTGAGAAAAGTTCCTTTATAACAATGCGTACTGAGATGTTTAAAAAATACTCTGGCGCTGATGCGTTACTCTCGCTCTCGGAACTGCAAAACCTGATCGCATCTCGGATGTCAGCGAACTGCGTCAAGCGAGCCACACATGACAATGGAACTCACGCCCGGGAAGTCAAAAAACATAACGATGATTTTTTTAATCGCATGGACTTAAATAAGGACGGCAATGTTACCAGAGACGAATACATGGAGTTCCGCAAATCCCAAGGCATGCGCTAAGAGTTACAACTACATCACGTCTTGATTGAAATTTTGTTCTACGAAACGTCCCCCCAGTGATTAAACCATTAATCACTGGGGGATTTCTCTGTCAACTTATTGTAGCGGTACTATACCTGACTCGCCGAACCGTGGTAAACCACACTGCGGCCCAATTTTTTAACTTGTATTTGGTTGCCATCCGTCATTTTTTTCAAAAGTCGTTTTGCGGTAGCCAGCGAGACCTCCATTTTTTCTGCCACTTGCAGGCTTGACAACGGGCCTATGCTAAGCATTTTTTGAATCCGCACATCGGTTGATGTCTCATTAGTATTTTCGTCGTCTTGTAGGATTCGAATCGCTTCACAAAAAAACCGCAATGATTCGTTATGAATAACAATTGGTGCCATTGTGTACGGAAAAAGATCGCGAACACGCATGACTGCATTTCTAATTTTTTGTTGCCATCCCTGCGTATTCAAGCTTTCCTGCCAAACATTGGTTTGTATATCTGCAAGGCTAGCGCCCTCAGGCATACGCTCAGAAAGGTAAACCAAAAGATCCGCCATGGCCGGATGCTTTTCAAGACTAACAATGTAGTGACTCGAGACGATGAAAGAGGTCACTCGCCCCCCCGAAGATGTTTCTAATTTCGAGGTGTCGAATTCTATTGTCGGCGCAAAATACCCGCGAACGAACCGCGATACAAGATTTTCTTGCCATTTGTATTGAAGTCGAGGGCTCTCGCCTCTGGCGGTCGCCAAGCAAGCCTGTGTCACAAAACGGTCGACCCAGCTCACGGCGGACATTTTTTCGATCACCGTCAGGTACTTTATAGCTCGTTCGAAATCGCCAGACTGATAGGCCATGGATGAATAGACGATCTGCAATTTAGCCCGAATAGGGGAATCACCAAGTCTTGACACTGCAACTTCAAGGGCGGGCAACCATTCCTGAGTGGTAACCAAATCATGCTTTTGCAAATTAAGGCGAACGATGGCCAGTAGTATCAAGGCTTCATAGTTGAGAGATCCACAGTCTCGCGCAAGCCGCAGGCAATGCGTCAAATCGGTCATACTCTCGTCAAAGTATTCGTATGAACATTTAAGAAGCGAACAAGAATACAAGTATTCAATCCAAGTTGCGAGATTCAATCGCAAAGAAGGTTCAATCTTAAATTTTTCGATGGACGTCTCACCGGCAATCGCAAGGTGAATTTGATATCTCGTTACGGTGGAAAGTTCTTCTAAGTTTCGAACCCCGTGTAACGCGAGCAGATGAACTGAGGCGCGCGACACCTCCAAGCTCTCCTCAATTTTCCCCTCCTCCCACAAAATCTCCGCTTCCAACGATTGATATCGAGATATAAACCGCCCACTTGAATCCTCTGCGGCTAGGTCCAGGGTTCGGCGACCAAATTTGATCCCAAGGCTAAATTTACCCATCGCGAAATAGGTGAAGCTTAAAAATGAGACTATGTGCAGCCTTCTGTATGATTTGTCATTTTCGGGAAGTTCAGCCAAGGCGCGTCGAAAATGCTCACGGGCCGACATGTAAGAGCCCTTGTTGTAGGCCTCGACGCCGTAAAATGCTTCGCAGTGGGATAGCGGCCCTGAAAGGTTATGCTCGACGCTTATTTTCCTACTTCGCTCTACAAATGCTGTTGCTTGAACAGAATTTGCCGTCCCGCCATTTTGAAGGCAAGCTCCGGCATTAAACAGCGCTCGGGCGGCACCGTCCCAGTCTTCAAGTTCAATAAGAAATGGTGACGCCTCCTCAAAGGCTAAAGCCGCATCTTGGTACCTACCAATAAAATAATGTATTCGACCTATTTTCACACTTAAATCGGCTCGCGACTGTAGCGGTATTTCCTTTGTTTTGATTAGGGCAGATGCATTGCTTAGGGTACGAACGGCATGCTCCGTCTTGCCCTCTTCTGCAAAGCTTGAACCGACAATAAGTTGCAGCTGAATTCGCTCCAGATCTGAGGTATTTTCGCTCCTCAAAGCTCTCTGTGCAAAATCACGACTAGCAGTGGGCTTACCGCCATCAAGAAGCGCTTGTGCGGCAGGAATACTAACTACTGGGCTTGTTAACTTCTTACAAAAATTTGCAGCGGCAACACCCGTTTCGATGTCCCAACAACTAATGGCTCCTTGGAGCAACGCCCCCCAGATTTGAGGGCGATAATAAAGCGACAGCGGATCTGACTCAAGCTTCCTAAACACTGTGGACACAAGCTTTTCGTTTGCTTTATTGGCAAGGATGTCGCCAAAATTGGAATAGAATTCTTCCCAATTGGCCTTGGTGTGGCAATCTCGTGCAGATTTAATGGCAATCTCTAGGGCATCTGTTAACATAAATTTCCATCCAATCTCAGGGCTCACCACACCTCATCCCTCCCCACCCTAAGCCGAAGCGCATTAAATAGTCCATTTATTTCGGACATGACTCCCATAGTTTAAAGATTTACAGGCAGCCGCTTCGTTTGTGACTGTGAGCCTGCTCCCCAACAGTGCCCTTTTGGCGCAGGCAAATTGGCCTTCCAAACAGCCACTAGAATGGTTTGACAATAAGCACCCAGCAGCATTTCTTATCATTTATTGACTTGCATTCAGTAGATACTCAAGCGTATATTCGACAAATAAATCAAATTTTGTGCCTGAAATTGCTGTTTTGCTTAAGTTCTTCACCGGATAAGGGATTTGTCCATATGAAACTTGCGCCCCTAAACTGGAATCAAAGAATCTCCACTGCCATTAATCAACTGTCGTCAGCAGGCGTATTGGTTGGTGCGGCCGTGATGTTGACAACTTTTGCCGTTTCGGCCGCGACTTCTGCGTTTGCGATGTCGTCGGAGCAGGAACTCTTGAGTTCAATTATGTGGCAAGTCAGCGGTACACCAGCTGAGCGGTTTCTTTACCCGCCAGGCCTTCCCGCAGTTCTTCGTGCGACGACAAGTAACCGTGTATTACGGGTTGAACAATACTATGCACAACCGTTATCAAAGGAAAATTTCACGGTTAAATTGCATGGTTCATGGACCGAAACTCCGGATAACGCTGTGGCGATGTTGCCCGATCTTCGAATGGAAGGGCGCTATGTAAAACTTTCCGCTCCAGTATGTGATACGACTGGGTCAGAAAATGGGTTTCTTTGTTATGTCGACATCACATTAGCTCCAGAGACCCCAAGTGGAACAATCGGCTTAAGCATCAGCATTTCTATTTTCGGCCAACAGTACGAACATCCAAATAGCATTTTTTGGATCGTACTTCCTGAGGCTAGTGATGGGCCAAATCAACTTGCAACTGCCAACAAACGACTTGCTAAAATGCAATTGGACCAGCCTGTGATTAGTAAGTCATCTGCTACCAGATCCGGGTCTTTGTCTGAGTCGATTTCTGCGTCGATTTCTGCGTCGAGGACAACGTCAGGCAGTACTTCAGGGAATTCGTCCACCGTTTTACCGTGGATTCATTCGAATCGGATTGCCAATTCAACGGTTCAAATTTCACTTGATGGGAACATCTCACTTGGGAGCGGTTTTTTCGTGG
>CANJQY010000041.1 GCA_947476525.1 Oligoflexales bacterium | reverse complement strand
CGCAAAAAACAAGTTTTAAGAGTTTAAAAAATGTCTATAATTTAAAAAGTATCACCACCGCAAAAAAGTACTCTGGGTATCTTGCGGATGTCTTTCTCATTGATGAGTTGAGAGGGTACTCCTATAAACTCACAGAAAGATCTACGTCCCCTAGAAAAACGTATTCCTGTGACCTTGGAATGATGAAGGCCTTGTGGTCAAAGCCGACGGTGGATTTAGGCGCCAAATTGGAAACACTAGTATTTCTAGAACTTCGAGCGAGAGATGCAGAGATCTACTACATCCATGAGAATAAAAAGGAGGTAGATTTCTGCGTAGTAGAAAATGGCAAGCCGAAATCTCTAATCCAAGTGTGCTTTGACCTATCGCCACCAAAGACTAGGGAACGGGAAATGAGATCACTAATTGAGATTGGCGAAAAATATCGTGTCAAGGACTTGCAAATTGTGACCATGGATGAAGAAGAGCATGTACAGGTTAAGTCTCACAAAATTAAAGTCTGGCCAGCCTACAAATTTTGTTTGTCGACTGGCCTGTAAAAGGTAAGTAACGATGGGATTAAATGGTGTAGTGCCGCAATAATCGGCTCTGGTGCAAAAACTCGTAACTTCAGGCATATAAATTAAGCTGCCCAGTTACGTATACTTTACTAAATACTTTCTCAAATGGTGGGGCTTGGCAGGTTTCAAGATCCAGCCCTTGACGTTGAGTTGTTTGCCTCGAAGTACGGCGGCATCACTGTTTTCATATGTGAGCAGCACTACTGGGATGTGTTTGATAGAATCAACCAAACTAATGGAATTCAACATTTCAAATCCATCCATACCCTTCATACTGATGTCACTAAATACTAATTTGATGGACGGATCTTTTTTCAGAATATTGAGGCCTTCAAGACCGTCCTCGGCCTCAAGGACCTCGCACCCCTCGGCCTCCAAATAACTGCGCAGGGGGACTCTAACAGATTTGACAGCATCGACGATTAATACTTTAATGGACTTGCCTTTGTCTTTCTGAAACACTCGGATGACTTTTTCGGGACGAACGACTCCTTGCTCTTCAGCTTTTTTGTATAGGACTTGGACAATGGCTCGGTTCTCGTCGGTATCGTCAAAATCCTTTGCGATGATTTGAGCCAGAGAGAATTGCGCCGTTGCATTGCCGGATTTTGCAGCCATTCCCCAATACTTTGCCGCCTCTTTGGGATCCGGAGCTACTTCTAAACCTAGCTCATATAATAAACCAAGGGCAGACTGTGCTTCCTCGCTGCCCTTGCTAGCCTCAAGTTTGAGATCATCAATCGATGTTTTTGAAATATTAGTCACAGAAAATCCATTTTAATTTGGGGTCATCATGAATAGGTTTAATTGTACCTTGGATCCGGACCTAAACAAATCTTCGAAAACATGTTTTTGATCCTGGGGCCCAAGTGTCGGCACGAAACCTACCCGGTAGGCTAACGTTCGTTCCAATTGAGGTCACGGCCGAAACTTTCCTTGATGCGTTTTAATGCAAAAAGGCTAATAATGATGCAAACAGTGCCCACGGTTGCAGCGCTTTGAATGACTCCGATATTTCCTTTTAGCCAAACAAATAGGGTCGTCAATAAGACGAGACTTCCCCGCACGAAGTTGGGAACTGTTGTGGTTACGGTGGCCCTCAGGTTAGTGCCAAATTGCTCTGCGGCGACGGTCACAAACATGGCCCAATAGCCTACAGAACAACCCAACAGAAAACACAGTCCGTAGTAGTATTCAGGGGACTTTCCTGTTGAGACCAAAAACACTCCAATGAACAGGGCCGTTGCCAACTGAAAAATTAGTAAAGCCGCCTTTCGTGAGCGTAGCCATTGACTTACCAGCCCACTGGCAAGATCACCAATAACTAAACCTGTGTAGGCCCAAAAAACTCCGTCTCCCGCACTTACAGGGCCAGTGGCGCCAAGTTCCTTACAAATTTCTGGGGAAAACGTAACCAGAATTCCGATCACAAACCACAAGGGTATGCCGATGAGGACACAATCCAAATATCGTCCAAAACGCTCTAGGTTGGTCAAGATCATGAACACATCACCACGGCGTACGTTTTTATTGCCGCGCATTTCAGCGAACATGCCGCTTTCCAACATCTTTAAACGCAGCACTAGTAACGCCAAGCCTAAGGCCCCGCCGAGAAAATAAGAGAATTGCCAACTAAAGTTTTTACCGATGGTTGCCGCAAGTAGAGCTCCAGAAACTCCGATACCTGCAACCACAGAAGTGCCAATGCCACGGCTTTCTTTGGGGAGCTGCTCGCTGACTAACGTAATAGCTGCACCAAGTTCACCTGCGAGGCCGACGCCCGCGACGAGGCGAATCCAGGCATATGTGTCAACATCCGTGACAAAGCCGTTGGCGATATTGGCCAGTGAATACATGAGAATGGAGCCGAATAACACCGATATGCGGCCGACCTTGTCACCAAGAACTCCCCAGAAGATCCCACCAAGCAGCATTCCAGTCATCTGCATATTGAGGAGTCGCACGCCCACATTCAGCATGTCAGCATCTGGAACTCCGAGGTCTTTTAAACTTTTTACTCTGACTATGCTGAACAAGATTAAGTCGTAGATGTCTACGAAATAACCCAGACCTGCGACGAGCACAGTGATGTTGAACACGTCTCGTCTAAAGTCTAGGCTTTTCGTCGTCATAATAATCGAGCCCCATTATTTCTTAAAATGCTGAGTAGGGCATGCCAAGAGCATCCGCAACGGCTTTGTGCGTTACTTTTCCTGCATGGGTGTTCAGGCCTTTGCGCATCGGCTCGCTCTGCTCAAGGGCACGAGCAAGGCCTTTAGTTGCAAGTTCAATTGCGTACCGCAACGTCACGTTGGTCAAGGCATAGGTTGACGTCATCGGTACGTCGCCAGGAATATTTGTGACGCCGTAATGAACCACACCTTCGACTTTATAGGTTGGTTCGTCATGAGTCGTAGGTTTAATGGTTTCGATACAGCCGCCTTGATCAATGGCAACGTCGACAACGACTGAATCGGGCTCCATGGACGCAATTTGTTTTCGGCTCACAAGCATCGGAGCCTTAGCACCAGTGATAAGAACAGCGCCGACGACAAGGTCTGCATCGCGAACTGCGGTCGCGATATTTTCAGGATTAGACATGAGAGTCGAAATGTTGTTTCCGAACACGTCGTCTAGGTACGCAAGGCGTGCTGTGTTGGTGTCCAGAACAGTAACTCGGGCGCCAAGGCCAACGGCCATTTTTGCGGAATTAATACCAACAACGCCACCACCAATAATAACTACGTTACCGCGTTTAACGCCCGGTACGCCGCCAAGAAGCAGGCCTTTGCCTCCACAGTGTTTTTGAAGACATTGTGCACCAACTTGAACGGCCATTCGTCCAGCCACTTCAGACATCGGAGTTAGCAACGGAAGGGATCCGTTCGCTAGTTCGATGGTCTCGTAGGCCACGGCCGAAACTTTTCTTTTTACTAGCTCTTTAGTCAATTCAGGAAGCGCTGCAAGGTGAAGGTACGTGTAAAGAATTAGGCCTTCGCGCATAAGTCCATATTCCGCCTCGATCGGTTCTTTAACTTTCATCACCATATCTGCACGGCCCCAAATGTCTTCTTTTGTTTCGACCATTTGCGCGCCTGCAGCCATAAACTTCTCGTCAGGAATGCCGGCTCCAAGGCCTGCTCCTTTTTGAATAATAACTTTATGGCCAGCTGCAATAAGTTGAGCGACGCCGCCAGGGACAACGCCAACACGATTTTCGCGGTTCTTAATTTCCTTTGGTACGCCAATTAGCATGGTCGAGGTCCTTCCAAATGCGGAGTTTATTTAATGAATAACATCAAGCTTCCTTAGGCTAGCAAAACCTTAGTCGGCGAGCAAGAAATGACGTTCAAATACTAGGGATTTATCCAAAGATGCGCAAATTCAGTCGACGAGAGAAAAGTTTGGTCGTTTTTGAGGCACTCTGACAGCGCTATATCAGCCTGGTGAGTGGTCTTGATGATGCCTGGCCACGTTGGGTTCTGTGCTGGAGACTCCGCATTAGCGGTGAGATCTACCTGCGAGAACGCTTCTTGCCCGCAAGAAACACTCAAATCGAGACGAGCCGCACGAAGTTCTTTGTCGTGGATGATGTGCTCGAAAATGGCGTGGCCAAAAATGAAATCATGTTCTAACGCACTCTGGTCTGTTTTGGATTCTGAATGTGAGTCCAAATATTTTAATCGAATCACGCCGCCCTCATCGAAAATCGTAAGATGATCTTGAGTTCGCGTGCGGTTTTGCCCTGGCCGTAGACCCTCCGGTGATTCTTGATGGTGGCGGCGATTCAAGGCAGCCTTTGAGAGTGGAAACATAATAAAACTCAGCGCATTAAGAAGGTCATGAATGTTTTTTTCACGGACAGGGACTTTACCTTGAGCGAGAATCAAATCTAAATAATTGGATAGTGATCCCATGCCGCGAGACTTAGCGCGCCTGGAGACTTTTTCTTGGAGGATGAATTCCCACGGGAAATTGAGCGATATTTTTTTAACGGCAAGATTTATTTCAGCCACTGTGGGCCAATCACTACTGCATGTTAGTAGGGGCGTAAGCCAAGGCAAGGTGGCACCGAAGGCAGTATGACTCAAACACACTTGACGTATTTGAGGGAAGGTCAATGTTTGTTTCAGCACTTGAACGTTCCCGAAATAATTACAAATTTATGAACGAATATGCAGTCCATAATAGCATTTTTCCGTCGATTTGTTAGCAGATTTTTGGTCATTTTTGTGATCATTTTATTGGTGATTGAGTTGTTGTTGGAAAACCGGGCAGGCAATTTTTGCCCGTTTAGAAATCTAAATTCAAACCGAAACGACAAATATTGAGGATAGAGCCACTAAACAATAAAGGAGGCATTTATGAAATTATCTAGATCTATTGTGGTTTGCTTAATGGCGATCGGCGCCAGAGCGGAAGCTGGCGATGTCGTACGCCAGATTATCGTTGAGGCCGATCCAATAGCGCCTATGTCATCGGCCTATGAGCAATCGGCCAATCATGTTGCAACCAGTAAATACGGTGGCCTTGTTGATTTCAACATGGGCGGCAAATTTTCAACCGGCCCCGAAATCTGGACAGGCACATTTGTTGTACGGGGCGATAACAGCGGAAGTCCCGTGCGCAGAGAGGACCTTTGGCCTGGGGAACGGCATAAACTGGATGCAATGCGATTTCGATGGACTTTTGGAGCATGGGAGCAGGCTCAGTCCATGCGTGGCTGGTACTTTAAAGGGTCCTACAACTGGACGCGAATTAATAGCCGTGCCAACCGATTTACCGAGGACATGAGTGCGGCAACCAGTTTTTCTGCAATGGCGACATCTGATAACCCGAATGATGAAACCGATTTGATTAACGATATGCGTCACGGCGTCAGCGCCTCGTTTGGAAATCGGTGGATGATTACTGATAAAGTAATTGCGACCATTGGGGCCAGTTTAACGCACAACTTTCGCCGCATTGTGAATGTCGATAGCAAGGATCCGATGGCGCGACTAGATTATGAGGCGCTTATTAATAGTACAATTCCAGATTCGCGCATGTCGACTAGGCCAACACCTGAGGTTAATATCGGCGCAGGATACGCCTGGTGATCCGAATTTGATTCGGCCATAGGGACTCACGGAATTTATCTGTACAATCAAACCGTTTTTAATTATAATTAATTCAGTGGGTTATATTGGTCTCGATTTTGTCGGGATTTTGGGTCTAAATTCTAATTAGTGAGGTCGTTATGCTTTGTTTTACTAGGAGTATTTTAGCTGTTGCAGTTGTATCAATGCTTGGGTTTGTCGGTGCTTGTGCCGATAAAAAAGTTGAAGAAGTTGTAGCCCCAGTTGTTGAAGCGCCGACGGCTCCTGCCACTGAAGTTGTTCCAGAAGCACCGCCTCCAGCTCCTGTAAAAGCTGCAAAAGCGACCAAAAAAGCAAAAAAAGCCCCTAAGAAGTAGTCTTTTTCGAGCCTAGATTGATAATATTATAGATTGATAATATTATAGAGAGAGCCGAGGTGAAAGCCTCCGCTCTCTCTATAATATTATCAATCTATTATTGTTTTTGGAGGAGGAGGGATCCCCACGTGAGGCCTGCACCCACGACAGCAACTACAATGTAGTCGCCTTTTTGGTAGCGGTCCCAATTCTGTGACAGGACGCTCGGCGCGCCTGCGGCTCCCTGATTGCCTCGATCCCTGACATTGAATAGGTGTCGGCTCTCGGGGACGCCCATTTTTTCCATGGATGTGGTGAGCATTCGGTAATTTGCTTGGTGGCCTATGAACCACTGTGCTTCCGAAGTTTTAAGGTGGTTTCGAGAAAGAATATCTTGAGCTGCGGCAATTGTTTTGGTGATTGCAAATTTTTGGACTTGTGCCCCGTTTTGATGGAAGAATTTTCCGTCGGGAAGATGGATGTGCTCCCATCCACTCGGAGATGATTCCACTAGACTGTCGATTAATTTAAGAGATCCTGGACGATTTTGCGAGCTTACAAGAGCGGCAATGGAAGCGTCTCCGAACAAAATAGAATTGCGCCGGTCGCTATAATCCATTCGTGTGGTGTATCGCTCGGCACAAAAAATCGCGCCCTCTTTAGTCAGGCCACTGGCCACAAGCCCTCGCATAACATGACATTGAACCACAAACGTACTGCACGCTGAGTTCACGTCAAAAGCTCGCAGGTGCTCTAAGCCTAAACGATTGGAAATCACACATCCATTCGACGGGATATCGTCGTCAGGAACCGACGTGCCGCCAATGACCGTGTCGAGAGTGGCATTGACGTCAGGTGACCTAGCTTTGGCCATCTTCCATGATTTTTCACTCATGCTCGCAATTGTCTCGATCGCTCCCTCAGCTTTGAGCTGCTCGCGTGTCGTGCGACCATGCCTAAGATCCATCACTTGCTCTTGAGTTAAAACAGATCGACGCGCTTCAATGCCCACACGATCTCTAATCCAATCAGCAGAGGATTCGATGTCAAGTCGGTCAAAAAACGCGTTGTCCAATATATTCTCGGGGAAATAATGCCCGATGCTATAAATATACATTGTCAAAGCCCCAATTCTGGTTAGTTGGTAAACATGCCGCCGTTAACATGGATGGTACTGCCAGTTATATACTGTGCGCCATCGCCCGCGAGAAAAACAACCGCAGCTGCGACGTCTTCTGGTGTTCCCAATTTTTTTAGTGGTATTTTTGTGAGAATGCCTTCTTTGGCAGCCTCAGGTAGGGCATCGGTCATGTCTGTTTTAATGAAGCCAGGGGACACGCAGTTGCAAAGTATGCCAAAGGAACCTAGTTCTTGGGCGATGCTTTTGGTAAATGCCGTGATTGCGCCCTTGGTGCTGGAGTACATGGATTGCCCCGGATTTCCTGTATAACCAACAACCGAAGCAATATTGATGATGCGTCCTGATTTGGCCCGCATCATGCCTTTTGAAACGAATTTACTTAACAGAAAAACTGGTTTCAGGTTTGTGTTTAAAAGAGTGTCGAAATCATCTGGTTTTGCAAACGGCAATATTTGGTCGATCGAAATTCCTGCATTATTGACCAACACAGCGATTGGCCCCATGTCGGCGACGACGGTTTTTATAAGAGCTTGGCATGCGGCGGCGTCAGATAAATCGGCTTTGAATGGACGTGCCCCAGGAATTTTTTCACACAAGGCGAGAGCCTTATCTTCGGAGCCGCGGTAGTGGACCGCAACTTTAAATCCGGCACGGCCTAAAGCCTGTGCGCACGCGGCACCAATACCTCGACTGGCTCCTGTGACTAGTGCAACTTGCGAAGCATGACGTGCTGGATTTATTTCCGCAGTTTCGGTGCCCTGGCTCATAAAGTCTCCTAAGAGATGTGATAAGTAATCGGGCAGAATAATATCACTATACAAGCCTACCTACAACTATGAAGCGTGATTTCTTGATGTTTGGATTGAAGTTTGGCTTGATGCTCCTTGGGCCTCACGAATTTTAAAGGCCCACTGCACGACCAATGCGGTGGTGCGCCAAATGCCCAAAATATCGTTACTTGCATCGGGATGGAAGCCTTCGTGGGCAGCCCGATTTCGGAAGTCTTGAAAAATATGTAGTTCTTTGCAAAATTCTGCAAGTTCAAGGTCATTATTTGAGCCAATATTAAATGTGTTCGCAAGTCCATGTCGGCATTCTTGACGGCCGAAAACGAGAAAATACATTCCAAATGCCTTGAGGCCATCAAGGGTAAAACGTCGACCTGGTTGGAACATGCAAATGGCGCGTAAAGTCTTGCGCATTTTAAATTTTGAGAAAAATGGAATAGTTTTGACCACCGGAAGCGAAGCAATATAGGACTCAAATTCGTCCATTTGCCGTTCGATTGGCCTAGCGTACCCAATCACGTCTAGCTTTCGCTGGATCGCGCCTGAATTCAACGAATGGCTTACAGCTGATTCAAAAAACTCTCGATAAAGCAGTTCCATGGCTTTGTATTGCATGTCGATTAGGGGCGACAGGTCGATGGAACTTGCGTGTGGGCTGTCGGTTACCGTGCGGTTGAAGAAAAGGGCCGTACGAAGTGCCCGCTTGACCTCGCTGGATAATTCTTTGTAGTGGGGGATCATCCCCTTTAATTCCAAATCAAGAGTGCCGTCGCCGCCGGCAAGTGGATTAAATTTTACTTCAAATTTATTGTCACTGGTTGAGATCGCAGGCGACGTGAGTAAATTAGACAAATCTTCTTTTACCTGATAGACCGGATCGTTTGCATCAGCTGGAAGTACAAGGTCCTGAATCGCACTCGCCAACTCTGTTTGGAGGCGACTTAAATCTTTACCTGGTAGAATCCCAACAATTTCTTGTTGCACGGCAATGGTCGCATTCGGGCGGGTCAACATCGCTATGAGCTCAAGTAAGCTGCGTTGAGTATTAATTTTTCCAAGGGCACGGGTCACTGCGCACAATTCCGCTTCGTCATTTCCGCGAATGTGGTCTAAGAGCTTTAACACGCCGGAGTCGCGTCCGCTAATGCGTCCAAGAGTGTCAATATACGCCAAGGTGACGAGGCCTTTGAATTTTCGCGCGCTGGCACTGAGAGCCTCAAGGTTTGTGTTCATTGGATTTCTGACCGCTGTTGCGAGATCAGACCAGACGGTTGAAGTCGGGAGTTCAATCGTTTTTGAGTCATACAAAGCGTTGAAGTAAGCCTTAATGGGATGAGTCAAAGGGGGCAGAGGACTATCGCCTCCAGCACAAAAATCCGCGGGTGACGTGATCTTGTCGGTCGCAATTCCAAGTTTTCCATCGCATGCCAGCTGCCGAGCCTTGGCCAGTTCAGAAAAATTTTCGTAATCATAAGAAGCCGCAAAATTGAAATTCACAGCTTGCGTTGGTGCCGCCGTTCCATCACCGTTTGCCGACGTTCCAAGACTACTTGCCGCTGTTTTTGCGCTAAAACGAATTCCCTGGGCAAGAGGTAAAAATCCAATAAGTGCGGGCGCCCAGGAATCGTGCCCAAGGATTTTTTCAGTTGCGCTAAGGATACTTTGGGTGGCAAATCCTGAAAGTATGTTTGAATCAACGCACGGGGCTTTTATGATGCTTTCGGCGACGAGGATTGGGCCATCATGGCGAGCCCAAAGGGCGGGAAATTTAGCCGTCGATTGAATCGGACGTTCGCCCTTAGCCGCAATTTTTTCCAATTTGGTGAACGCCGATTCTCGACCAGCATGCCCCTCCAGTATTTGATTCGCCGCTGCCGTCCAAAGTGATTCTGGAGCTGTGGCAAGCCATTTTTGCAGGTCTTTCTCTGCATGACAACACAACCATCCAATCGCCGGGAGTAATGCCTTATGACTGGGATGAGGGGTTTGCTTATTTGCCTCAAGGATGGATCTCGCGACTTTTGTGAGTCGATCGGATTTTAAATCAAACTGCATGGACCTTTCCATCAAAAGGGCCAGGAACGCTTCCGAGAGGTCTTCCCAATTGGAGCCTTTGAGGATGGACTGAGTTATTTCATAGCCGTGGCTGCCATGACCGATGCTCAAAATTGTATAGAGAATTCGTTGCGGACGGCCCGCGATCTGCGCAATCGGGAGTAGCCGATGCCAAAGGATACGATCTGTTATTTTTGCCCATGATCGTAGTGCGACGTCTGCAATGTTTTGATCCCATTGAAGCAAATTATTCATCACCCAGAGCTCAAATTCAGGTTTTGAACTTGTCGAACATATTTGGAACGCAGCTATAACTTCTGCATGTGAGGCTCCCATTTCAAGGAGTCCCCGTATAATTCTGTCGTCAAGAGTGGTACCGGATTGGAGCCACTTGCCGAGAATGGCTAGGCGGCTGCCTGAGCCTTCGGTGGTCAGGTATGCGTCCAATTCGCGGTCGGATGCGTTGGATCCATGGCCGGCGTCTTTATTATTGTGGATCATCGTAGGTGCCTTTCAGAATAATTAGAGTCAGCTGCTTCAAACACGACTCCGTGGTATCATAATGTTGGTTCGTTGTTTGTTATCGGTCGATTTTATAGGTGACACGACATGTGGAAATTGGAATTTAGCGAAATATCCTTTGTTTGTGCACTATTCCTTGGGAGTTCGGCGTTGGCCGAAAATTCGCATTTATCGGTTGAACTTCCAGATGCTGACGCATTTCATGCAGCGATAACCATCAATAGAGGGCTTTCAGGCGCCTTTATTCGTGATGGCGAGGCCTTTCTTTTTTCTGGCGCGTTACCCAACATGGTGCGGCTACCTTTAGACTTCGAAGGCAAAACTCGTGAAGAGAAGTTCGGGCTGCTAACCGACCAAAAACGCATTCCATTGCTCGACGCGAAATACCCCGGGACATGGCGCGGCGCATTTATGATCGGGGATAGAATGGTTGCTTGGGATGCCTCAATGTTGCAAATTCTTGTGATGAATGAAAAAAATTATAAGACAATTCTTAGCGCAACGGTGCCGACCGACCTCATACGTCCCGCCGCAGATCGTGGAGGCGAGCCGACCACTTTGGAAATTAAAATCGAGCGGGGCAAATTTCGGTCGATTAGCCGTAAAATATTTGGCATGAAATATACTGGCATTGCGGCAGTCCCGCCCAGCTGGGAAAAGGGATCGGGCGCAAACTATGTGGTTACTTCCAAAGTGCCTGGATATCCATTGCTGGTGATGAATTGTCGTACTGAGGACCCGGGTTCATGCATGATGACGCGCCACTGCTTTTTGGAGAGTGGTCCAAAAATTTCTCCTGAAGCCGTAGTTGGAGTTGCCGTCATGGCAGAGTCAAAGGAGATTTTAATTGGAAACAGTAATCTGAATGAAATTGACGTCTATAAATTTAATTCATGTTTTGATGTTGTTTGGCAGAGAAAAATAAAACTGCCGGCGCGGTTACCTAAAATATCCAATTTGACGATTGATGCTGAGCAGAGGCTTTGGGTTGTCACGCCCATTCCTGATTCCTTCACGGACTCAAATATTTTCTATTGGGAGAAAGATACCTGGTTCAAGTCGCAGAAGTAGAGCGAGATACCATACTAAGAATGTTTCTCGTCGTCTTTTTTAACTTCGGTGGAGATCTGCGGCTTTTCTTTTTCGTTGCTGGCGATGGCCTTCTTAAATTCGCGAATGGCTTCGCCCATGCCTTTGGCTAGTTCAGGCAAACGGCGTGGTCCGAACAACAGCATCACGACAAATAAAACTATGATCCAATGTACTATCGACATGCTACCCATAGAAGTCCCCTTATTTATTCAGTCCTAGGTTCCTAATACTACTCGCAGTGGTGAGTAATGTCCAACTTGTGATTTACCACGCCGAACTACATAATTCTACTATTGTTGCCCGCCAATTAAAAATCTATCAATCCGGCCAGTTATGAAGAATTCCGCGCATTTCTCGATTGATTTCAGACATATGCGTTTGGACCTCTGGATCGGTGGGGTCGACTTTAGATGGGAAATAAGTCTGAACGTCTTGATTTAGCCGCAGCATCTTCGTTTGCCAGATGTTTTCCGATTCCAACGATAAATCCACGCAATAGTAGTCTTTTAGGAGGTCTGGACGAATAAAGTCCTGAATACTTTTCACCTCATGATCGCGAAATACCCGGCGACCACTGGCGTCCCGAGTGAATCCGCGTACCACGTAATCAATCACGACGACATCGTTATCAAAATTTTCCATCATGTAATTTAGTGCTCGAAGTGGGGTAATGTCCCCACACGTTGCGATGTCAATATCAATCCGGAACGAGCAGATGGTGCCTCCCCCGTGAAAGTCTGGATACGTGTGGGCACAAATATGACTCTTGTCGAGATGCATGGCTTTAAAGGCGGGGACATCGGAACTTGTTCCGCTGCCAGCAATATCACTCATGAGCACCATTGAGCTTGCGCCCCAAGGCTCATAATTTTGATCACTTACGGCCAGGACTTTGGCCTCGATGATCCCGCAGATGCCTTTAAGAATTGAAGTTACGCGCTCGGCATTGTATTTTTCTTGAATATATTTAACATAAGACAGCCGCTCGGTTTCATTGCGAGCAACGCAAAAATCATAAAGATTAAAGCTAAGGGCTTTCGTTAAGTTATTAAATCCAACTAATTTAAAATCACCATAAGGCTCAAGGCGTTTCATAGTTTTCCCTCCGACGGGTAGCCATATTAAGGTTTTAAACAATCGCTATCGACTAAGCGAGCCTATGTATCACATAGAATCTTTAAAATCATCAACAATCCACCCCTAAATAAAAATGCAACGAACAGCATTTCCATTCCACGGGGCCGGCAGGTGAGGGGCCCTAAAATTTAGAGCCAACGTTGAAATGCACCTCGCCGCGGCGCCATAGGGGCACACTCTGATCCGACCTTGGAAAACAATAGGTTGAATCGCTCGCACACTTCCGCGATTTTGGTTCGTGCCAGGGGATGCCGTACGCTAAATTGATGGAGCCAATAGGCGTCAACCAATTGAGCGCGGTGCCAAATGAGGTGTAGTTGCGGTTCCATACCGTTTTTGGATCCGAAACGACTTCCGCAAGCTCGTATCCTTCGTTATCCTCTATGCTTCGATTTGGGCTGCCGATGCAACCAGCCGTGTTTGGCGCGGGGGCGGCCGAGGAAAACGCATCTTGAAATTTGCGCATCTCGTCGCGACTAAAGCTCGACGTTCCGGAGTCTAGAAAAAGTGTACCCGCGAGGTCCGCTGTAAAACGGTACCGCGACTCGGCTTTCAATATAAGCCGGCTTGATCCGCCCGTGGGTGAGGCTGAATAGCCGCAGTCCCAAACACCTGCGGAGGTGAGGGTGGGGCGGCGAACGATAGGGCCCAAACTTCTCTCGCGAAAGCCACGAACCGAATCTGCACCTCCGGTAGGTAGGCGTTCGCTAGCGGGGAGTACGTCTATTTTTGATTGGCCAAGGCGCTCCACATCTTCGAAACTTGCAAAATTTATGCCGAGTGCTAACACCCAATCTTTCAGCATTGAAAAATAATGATTATTTGAGAATTCCCAGCGAAAATATCGGACGTCGCCTCCCAATTCATATCGTGCCCATGACAGCTCAGATCCGAGGGTAAATCCAGTGCTTGTCCACACCGGGTCGTTTCGTTTATCAAGGAAAAAGCGAAAACCTATTCGCCCCACTGCAAACGTATCAGCCAAAAACGCATCGATGGCTTCCCTAGATCCCGCCTCATCATTCAATTTCTTGGTGTAAAAAAGCGAAATTTTAGATCCGGGAATAACCGCCTTCAACTTATGCGAGAGCTCAAGCTCACCGCTTCTGGTTAACGACCACGCATACTCGGTAGCCCTAGCGGATTGTGCGAGTGAAACAGTGCCTGCAAAAGGCGAATCAAAGGCATACGGTTCAAGGTATCCTGCGGAAATTGCCCGGCCTACAAGTGTCTTGGGTCCGATCGCCTTTTGATTCGTTTCTTCGTCGAAGCTGGCCCGAGCGAATAGTTGCCTTCCCATACCGCCAATGTTCGTTAGGGCGCCTTCAAGGTTGTAACGAAAGCCGTTGAATGAGCTCCAGCCTGGGCCAAAGCTCACGACTCTCGACGGGCTTTCAGTCACTTGAATGAGGAGATCAACACTCGTCGACTGCTTGAACGCAATATCTGGATCTAGGGGCCTGATAACAGCAGAGCCAAACACTCCAATTTTAAGTAATGCAAGCCGCGACAACGAGACAAGTTCTGGATCGTACCACTCGCCGGTGTCAAAATAAAGCTCTCTCATGACTACTTTTGGATCGGTTTTCACAAGGCCGGTGATAAAAACATCTCCAAAGTGAACCCGAGGTCCTTCATCGATTCGTATAACCACCATCGTTTCAATTTGGCCATTTTCGTCAGTCAAGGAGTTTGTCTCTCCGACGACGGCCGTGTAGAAATAACCTTTGACAGCATATAAACTGCGTATTTTTTGTTGCAATTCAATGATGTCAGACCGGATTAAAGGCGCACCCGTATTCCAAGTAATCAAGTCGGAAATTTCTGATATGGGGACCGTGGAGTTTCCGACTATTTTTGCACTTTGAAAAATTCGACGGTCGCCCTCTTCAATTGTGACGACCACGGAAACGCGTGACGTCTGGCCTGCCTGGCCGCGACTCTCAATTTGTCGATCCATTACCTTAACGTCCCAAAAACCTCGATTGACGTAATTAACGCGAATTCGTTCTACCCCGGCAGCGAGTGCGTCAGAATTAAAAATGACATCAGAAATTTGGCCATCGACCTGCGACGGTCGCTCAATTTCAAGTAAAGAAAGAATTTCCGCAGTCGTAACCGCCACGTTTCCTTCGATCTGTAATCGTGAAATAGTGGTTCTATCCCCCATTAAAACGGAAAATGTATAAACGACCGAGCCGTTTTCAGGGAGGCTAGTTTCGGTGCTTGATATTTCTGGTTTACTGAATCCACGGATTTTTAGTTGTCTTGCCAATTCAAAATTGACTGATTCGGGGCTAAGTATTGCAGGATCGAAGGCCTGCATGTCGGAATTTGAGAATACCGAGGATAAATTTCGGCCTGTACCCTGATCTACAAATTCGTAGATTGTTTTGGGGCCGAAGATTCCCCCGACTATAATCACGGCTTTGCTTGAATGATTTTGAAATTCAAATCCAATGAAGGTTAAGTTCGCGTCTATATAGCCTGCATTCCTTGCCTTGATTTCGGTTTCAGACACGGCCATCTTAGCTCCCGCATCGGTACAAAGGTCTCCAGGTTTGAGGGATTGATCAATGACAATTGGGGGTGACTGTTCCCATTTATATCCACTCACGATGCATGGGTTACCAATATCCAGTTCAAATTGGTATTCAATTCCGTCACTCGATTTCGTTGTTTGCGTCTTTACTTTAGCACTCTGATAACCTAGCCTCCCAAGTTGGGCTTCAACTTCTTGAGAAATTCTCGCTAGAACGACATCAGTATGCACTTGCCCCACGTAAGGTGACACTGTGGCGCGTAAATCATTGAGAAGAGCTAACGGGGCTAGGCTGAAGTTAATCTGCGAGATGGCCTGCCCTTTTGTTCCGTGTACCGTCCACTGGCCGGAGGCGGCGTCGACCCATAATTTGGTAAAAGCATGCCGCAGCGCTAGAGACGTTAAAATAATTTGTACGTTACTTTGATTTTCGATTCGAGGCGTCCGCTTGTGAAGTCGGAGCTCTTCTGCAGGACTAATTTTTAGGTCTTCAGAAATTGACCAATTCGAGTTTATTTCATTGACGGTGCCAAGTGCAGCACTTAAAGGATAGAAGCTGAGGAACCAAAAAAACAGGACCATTAATGAAGGTTTGAAGATGTTGAAGACGTTGAAGACGTTGAAAATTATTGGAAATACACAACCAACTCGACCCAATATTTGCGTTTCAGATTTATTGAAACGAAAATTTAAATTTAAGGTCGACACCCGTATCGGCCGGAGCGCCGTTTGTTTTACTTGACGAGCCATTTTGTTCATTGGTGCTTTCAATACCGCCTGTAAGAGAAATGCTATCATGAAGGGTATATTCTGACGATACTTTTACCGTTCCCGGATCAACCTTAAGGATGACGTCTAAATCCTCGGTTATATTAAGTGGCAAATTGAAACGTGCGATTGGGGTGCCGTCAGAATTGGCATAGGTATCAATATAGACTTGTCGAATAACGTTTTGCCCTGAAAGATCGAACAATTTTTGCACTGTATCTTCCACTTGACCTGCCAGAAGGTTTAACGCCTCGGCCGCAGCAGCTGCTTCAGATGTGTTCTGTGTCACTCCATCAGATAGGGAGCCCCGGCTTAGTAGGCCAATGATTTCCATCTTAGAAATCGGTGCTCCGGTCGGCCGGCTAGCGGGATCGACTGAGAAATCAATTTGATAAGCACTCGCCCTTCCTGTAATACCAATGCTTACCCGGTAAGAAGAAACACTGCATACGGCGGAAATATCCAGGGCGGGGTCGGCCACGATCGGGTCATCGAAGTTAATCAGCCCGCGCTCGATTTCAAAATTCCGCTTATAAAACATGCGTCCCTTCGAAATATCAATCATTCCTAAAATACTAGGGGTTATGTCAGTGCCCCCTATGTGCAAGTCTGTCGAAAGTTGTGCTTGACCAGTGCGGCTGCTGAATCCAATCGATTTATCTGCCACTAAGGTTATATCAAGATTCATAAATGGTGAAATGGACTCAACAGAGCCGGCATCAGATTTCGATTTGATACTTTCAAGGATGGCTTCTCGTATATCAACATCGCGGTTGGATCGAGCCTTCCTGATGGATATACGGCCACCCGCATTCCAAGGCTGTCCCGTCCCAGTAACTTTGATATGGCCGTCGATGCTCGTATCAAAGTATTTTACGATTGGAAACGGGTAAAGGAATGATGCGTTATCAAAACCAACGGTCAGATCTGATTCGAGGCCCGAATTTGGACGCCCTATAAACCCCGCTGCAGACATGGTGCCGTTTCCCTTGGTTGCGGTCAGCTTATTGACATATAACCCGTTTCCATCATATTTTGCGTCGACAACCGCATTTTGAAACGATGGTCGAAAGCGACTAAATCCGAGGGCTATGCCTTCCGGGATTCCATTGACTTCCTGATTTTTGAAGGTCACAACCGTTTTTGGATTTGAAACGGAACCTGTGACACCACCGTCCACGATAAGAGTCCCGGTAGCGGTCTCGACCTCGTCCGAAAATAAGCGAAACGCTGCCACATCAATTTTGCCTTTAATCGTCAAACCAACCTGTGCCGGGGGGTGGTGATTCTCTAAACCAATTTGAAGTTCCCCAATCCGACTAGCGAACGTGATTGGTTGGTCTCGCTCTAATATCCATTCTTTGCCTTTAAATAGGATCCGAGAGGAGTGGGCGGTGCGAAAATCTAAGCGCTGACCCCCCTTCGCCGCTGTGGAACTGCCGCGAAGGCGCAGATCTTTAAGGAGTAGCTCTCCGGTACTCTCCCACCAATTATCGATGGTGCCCTGGAGATTCCATGTTCCTGTGACGTAAGCAAAATTTCGGGCATCCCCGGCCATCGCGGCGGGAAGCCATGGTCTAAAATCTGCGTTTTTCGCTGTGATATACCAATTGAACGGAGTTTGGGGACGACCAAAATCAAGGTTTACGCGAGCCTTGACGGCATTGCCGCCTTGCTCAGCCATTACATCAACTTTTGCGCCGTCGACAATCACGGTTGAAGTCACATCACTTAGCACTGCGCCTAATAACTTTGAATTTGCAAAATTTAACTTCGCAATTCCAGATTGTGTTCCAAGAGTTCCCGCAAATTTCGCTGTGCCAGTTATTTCTGTCGAGATGCCATAGTTCGCAGCAAGCACGCCTATATTGGGAATCAATCGCACGTAGTCGCCCGCGCCGGGGATGGCGGCAATATTGGCGGTGGCTTCTAGGGAATCATTTTCTGAGAGGCCTAGGCCACCCATAAAAGTCGGGCTTCCTCGAGTGTTAGCCCACTTGTGAGTGGCGTTGATTTGAAATTGGCTGCCGCCGATGTGTGCGGATAAATCGTCGGATGAATACCCACTTGCATTCCCTTTGATGGTTCCTTTGATCGACTGGGCATAGGAATAATTGCGATCTCGTGCCGCTTGAATATCAAAACCAACACGACCTTGCCAGCGCAGCGGTGACATTAAGGGGCCGTTCATTTTTATATCCATATGTTTCAACAGGAATTCAACACTATAGCGGTCATCCGTCAAGTTTCGAATGGCAGCACCAACAACGCCGTGGTCGATGTCTGTTCCTGTCATCGTGAGGTCGAGATCGAGAGCGTTGTTCAATAGAATTCGGCCTTGATGGCTGACGAGGGTGCCACCATTAGCCATTTTTACATTCATCCGATCCCATGTCACGTTTTGGTCGACGATGTGCATGTCGAGGTCCAATGATCCTAGTGGCGTGGACCCGATGATTAAGTTGGAAAGTTTGGTTTGAATGTCGACCTTTACTCTGTCGTAGGGGCCGTGCACCAGTGCCGCCATTGTTCCGAAGCCGCCTAAACTTGCCTGCGAAAAATATGTAAGAGGCGCGGGATTGAAGGCCTCAGAAGCAAACTTGAGCTGCAATCCATTTTTTGAATCGAAGGCCGTAAAGCCAGTGATTGCTAGCGGAAATTGCCCTGGGTAAGAGTCTTTTCCTGCAATGTGACAGCGGCCAGAGCCATCCTCAAAAAACAGTTGTTTAGAATCAACAAGGAGTCTGAAGTTCATGTCGCACGTCGGCGTCTCGAGATGCCGAGAATGTGCATATTCTAGTGAGGGAGTCGAAAAATCGGTCAGTGATGCCGCGGAAGTAACGGACATTTTGAACGGGTCGCCAGCACCGTAAATCCTCAGTAGAGGGCTTGTGAGGTTGAAATTTAAAAGGTCAAAATTAACGTTGAATATGCCCAACAAGTCTCTAAACGGTAAATTTGTAGGGATCAATTTGAAATCGAACGTCGTAGCCTTGTCGAATAGTATAAACCCGCCGCCGGTTGCTAATGACTGATCGGCCATTTTTATTTTTGCCTTTTTAAATTCGATTTTATCCAGGTCCACGTCCAGTTCCGCTTCTGTTTCGTAAAGTCTAAAATCGTAAAATCGGGCATCCGCGCTCTTAATCTTAGCGTTTGCCGAAAACGATAGCGGTGCTTTGGACGTAATAGGAATGGATAATTTTGATGTGGCCTGTCCCGACGCGACACCGCGGCACCCGGGGATATCCAAAAGTGAACCCGCGACGCTCAAGTCTGTGGTCATGGTATCGAGGGCGAAGTTCAAATCAACCGAGGATATGATGCGACTGTTTTTTTGGAGGATGATCTCTGCTTCTAAGCGGCCAGCGAAATTTGTTCTTGAGGATTTCAATTCAAATTTTCGTGTTTTCAACGTGTTTCCATTCATCTCGCCACGAATTTTGAGTGCGCTTTTTTCCAAATAAGAACTAGTCGAGTCGGAGACGGTGGCCTGCTCAATGTTAAGATCAAAACGAAAGGATTTCCAATCGTGGATCTGAATATCCATATTCACGCCGTCGGCCAAGATATTTGTGATTTCCAAAGGATCTTGATTTGTGTTTAGGGACAGGCCTGGAAATTTGGCGTTGATGGCTCCGTTTGAAATTTTAAGTGAGGCGATCGCTGGGGGAGCCATGGGGGGCCAAAGGGGCGAATTCGAAGGGGCGGGTGCAGAATTAGGCGTCGCTCCTAGTCGTGCGATTGCGTCTAGTAACTCTGGCGGTGGCGGCCACGTGAGATTTAAATCCTTTAGCTCTAGGTCACCTAATTGTGGGCTGGCCATGAAGATGGACCAAAGTGAAACTTTGAAATCTACAGTAGAAACAGATAACAAGTCCGAATCGGTGCCAGATTTTGATGAGGTGGTTATTTTTACACCATAAATACTCACGCCGGGCGGGAACAATTCAAGGCGCATGCTTTGGTATTCGGCGTGAACTGGAAGCTTGCTGAGGAATTTCTCGTTAAGATAATAATTGGCGAAACTATGGGTGTAGGGATTATCAATCAAAAAATTGCCAATAAAAATCAGTGCAATGACCGAGATTGCAAAAATTACTAATTTATTGCCTTTATTTTTCATTCAAACGTCGCATCCCATTATGCCTTGCGTGGTGCCAGAAGATCTTCGATTCGAGAGGATTTTTCGGAATCTTTTTGATGGCCTCTCTTGTGCTGTTCGGGCTTTTTACTTGTTGAGCTACCAGAGGCCTGTTCCCCGGGTGTGGAGGCGTCTTTATTTTCCCCAGGTACAATGTGCCCGAGGTGCGACGATAAAATTTTAAGTGCTGCCATCGGCGAACCGTTGGCACTCGTAGCAATTGCAGCTCTTTTACTGACCTCTAGCAGGTCGTCGGCACGTCCCAAATAGCGAATCTTGACGGCAATAAATTCCGATATTTGATCTTCGGAAAATGCAGGGAGCAACTTCTTGTAAATCATTCTTGAGGCGGTAGACTTGTCAGCGGAAAGTACGTTGGCTTTGGCTTCGCTGCAGCAAATTAAAATTGAAAGTTTTAGTCCACAGGAATCTGCAAGGTTAAGCATGGTCGCGAGGTCTCCCGCCAAGTGTTGATCCAGAATTGCGCCTCCAGAATCCACACACAGCAAGATTGGGCGCGACGATTCAGCGAGTGCAGCGAGGATTTTACTGGCCGATGCTGGTGTCGTCGTAGAACTTGATAGCCACGGGGACATGGCCTCCATTAGCCATCCAGTACTAGTGGAAGGAGATCCCGGCACGATTAGTACGACGTCCAATGACGTGCAAGCGTGCACCTGTAGAAGTTGAAGGAACGTAGTTTTTCCTGCGCCGTCGTCCGCAAAAACGCACATGAGCGTGTTTGCCGAGGCTCCGAGACAAATGACGTCAGTAATTATTCTCTCCCATTGAGGCAGGCGCATTTCACTGCCGATGGCCGTTCGAGTGAAGAGCTTGCCAATGAGTGAAATGTCGGTGGCGGCTACTGTCATGAGGCATCTTTTCTTGGTGACAAATTTGGTGCGGGCCCCCCAGCAGCAGGCCCCGCAGCAGCAGCCCCCGCAGCAGCAGCTCCCGCAGCAGCTGGCCCCGGCTTTGGAACTGCGGCATCGGCTCGGCCTATGGTCAAGGCCCATTGTTCGGAAACTTTACGTAATAACAGCGGGCTTAACTCTGAGGCAGAAAGGGAGTTTTGCCGTCCAGTGGCAAGTGCAAGGCGTGCAATGTAGTTTGGCACCAACTCGTTGCCGGTGTTAGCAGTGTCCCAGTCAAGCAGTGCAAGCAATGCGGCATCATAATTTCCTGTGGCAATATTGGCAGAGGCAATGTCGAGATTGAGTAGCGTTGCGCGTGGAGCCAATTGTTTTATTTTTTCTAGAAAGCGCAAAGCATGGGCTGGAATTTTAGCATCCAAATAAAACCAGCCACAAATGGCCAACAATGCGGGGCTGGACGGCGATTTCTTAAAGGTTGCGACAAGCATGGTCTCGGCTTCCAAATAGTTTCCAGCCTGGCCATGCAGATGCAAAAGTGTCATGCACGCCAAGGCTGATGTCTCAGGTATTTCAAGCAGTTTTGTCAGAATTTGAATGGTGACGTCGCGATTATCATTGTTTGACTTAGAAACGTATTGCTGCAATGCGCGCATGGCAGGCAGCTCCCACGTCTTGATCATCTGTTTAAATATTGGATAAAAAGTGCTTGTTGTAATCGGCTTGCAGACGACTTCTAGGCGGTGTATTTTGCTGAAAAGATCTTGTTCAGCCTTTGATATGTTGCCTAGTATGCACATAGTCGGCGTAATAATTGCGCGCAGATCCCTTCTCAGGATCCTTACGGACTCGGCCGCTGGGACAGCCGGCGAATCCAAAATTATGAGAGCGTTAACTTTCGTTTCGTTGAGGTAGCCGATAGCTTGTTCTGCCGAACACGACGGAAATTCGATGTGCCAATCATAGGTAGAGATGAGGTTCTTAATGATCGAATATAAGTTAGATTCTGCACCGATTATTAGTGCATTTTTTCTTTCGATTGTCGCTTTTTTTGGAACGAGGTCCATGATTCTCTCTCGGCCTGATAATGTGATCTTGCAAGTGAGCGATTATATCTAAGTATAGCGCCATCAAGTGTCTGTTGCAAAAATG
>CANJQY010000040.1 GCA_947476525.1 Oligoflexales bacterium | reverse complement strand
GTGAGCCAGGTGATCAGCAAAAGCGTAAGGCCCACGAAAATGGCAAAATACTTGACCTCGGTTACAACACTAAGATGTGGTGGACGTCATCGCCTGCCAAGACCGGAGGAGAGTTCTAAATGTCGAAGAGCCGCTTTCCAATATATCTAATAGTCTTTCACGAGCAATATATCTCATTAAATGCGGTCGCCCATTGCAGATTTTACTCGTCCAGCGGCGACGCGAAACGTCATCTGAATGGGCTTGCAGCAAACTTGGCAGTCTTCGATGTAGGTTTGAACCTTTAACGATACGTCCACAAACGTCGTAAAGGTTTCACCACAATAGGGACATTGAATATCTGTTGGCTCTTCCATTGGTGTCTCCTATCTTGTTTACCCAAACAGTTTACCTTGCTCTTCCATTTTGCGGTATGCCGGTCGATCTGTGCAACGGCCAACGAAGCTCGTGAAAACGGGCCTCGGCTCGAGTGCTTTCGTCATCATTCCAAAGCCTATGGCAGCGGCTACATATAAATCAGCGGCACTAAATTTGTCATTGCAAAGGAAATTTCCATTCTTCAACGCATGTTCCAATGTGTTAACCGTGTCATCGTAAGTACCGTAGCTTAATGCTCCCTGACGCTCCCCAGCAGGACGAGCCATCATTTTGTCGATAATGGCAGCCTCAAAACAGGCTGTACCAAAAAACAGCCAACGATAATATGTGCCCCGGGAGGGATCATCAAGCCGAGGTGCCAATGCCGCTTTTGGAAATGCGTCTGCCAGATAGGCACAAATAGCTGCCGTTTCCGTTATCACAGTATTTTTATGGACGATCGCCGGAACTTTACCCATGGGATTGATGGCAAGGTAGGCTGGTGACTTGTGTTCTTTTTTACTAAAATCCAAAACTTGGACTTCATATTTGGCGCCCACTTCTTCAAGCATCCAGTGCACAATGCGTCCGCGAGACATGGGGTTGTGATAAAACTTAATCGTGTCGCTCATGTATGTTCTCCTTTGGTCGTTAGGGGCAGCTACGTTAGCGACAGTTTGCGGAATTTTCCGACAATTCGCTAGTTGATTCTTAGTTTTTATGACCTCGCATTTTCCGAAACGTTTCCTCTGCGTCACTTCCCGAGGAAACAGATTGTGAGCTGACCTTTTCAGCCCGGAGCGAAGGGTTGACCATTACATATAGGTCAGCAGAGATATCGCCAGGTAAAATCATAGATTCACTTTTTACGACGACCGACGTTCCCTCGTCGGTTTTAAAGCGAATTTCCCGACCCATTACCCGTCCGATTTTTTTACCGCTGGGAAAAGGTTGCGCTCTAATGAAAAATTGTGGCCGATAGTTCGAGATGGCTACTCGTTCAGTACGGATCATCCTAGAATTATCAAGTTTTTTAAATCATTCGAATGCAAACTATTCGTCCAACGGGGACGGTGGGGCGACGCAAAAGCACGAAGAGCTAGTGCTGCCACCGCTAGCGCAACGGCAGTGGGGCGCTTTTTCTGTGGGGCTAACCTCGGAAGTAACGACACTGTCATTGTCAGCTGTAAGACCCGAAGGCAGCTTGTATCCCGGTTTACAGGTAACCGCTGCTAACGATTAAAACCCAACGTAGAAATACATTCACCCGCCTGGGCGTCCTATATAGGCATCGTCTGTCCCGCATAGTCGATGAACACTTTTTCACCGGCTTGTGCTCATTGCGAAACACAAGGTCTGCTGACTTTCTCCACTCACGGTAGTAGATGCAAAGCTGTGTCTGCTTCAAAGCAGAGGGCTCGTTCGCAAGACCACCCTCTTGACTCGTCATATAAAAAAGCGCCCTGATCGTCCAGGGCGCCCTCGGCAGTCATCTTGATGATGGCAGGCTACGGGTCTATCTGCGGTTTCAATTTGCGGCAATTGATCAGCCACCAAGGTGGCAAAATAAAAAAAACTGCGTAGCGGATAAAGAAGCATTAGCGAGTCGAGAAAGGAAAAAGGAAAACGCCCCTGGTTATTCGCGCCAGAGACTAGTGAGAGCACTCACCATCTGCAGCCTCATGCCCTACGACGCGAAGAACCCAGTCACCACGAAGGCCGTAAGCCACGCTGTAGTTCCATCCACCAGGAATGGCCATCAAAGTATTTTTCTGAGGATTCGACAGTCCATCCACGTCACGGTACACGCTTGGCAACCCGCTATGAGTAAACTCTAGCGCGGCGCCGATGAGTTCGCCCGACTTTACACAGGGCATCTGGGTGCCGTCGCCAACAGCCGGAATATCATTCCAGTATGGGCCCGCAGTGACGTCAGCTGCGTTTTCGATGGACTGCGGCATATTTGGTGAATAACCACCCCGACCAGCAACTCCCATGGTGAAAAATATGTTTGTATTGAGGACGCTTGGATTAGCGGGTGTCATATTAACGTTGCCTATCAGCACGCGAAAAGAATCTACTTTAAAGTTCCTTATAGTCGCAGGAACCTCCAGCCACACTCCTACTTTTTCGCCGGTTACGAAACCTTGTTGGATGAATGCCGAGCCGTTATCGTCGTTGAACGAATCATTCTTAAGAACAATTTGTGTCGACGAGACACTCTCGGTCAACGGTGTTTTAAACACCATGATTGATTCGCCTTTTGAACGATCAAAAGCGAACGACTGGGGGGCTAGCGATACGAGACCACCCGCAACGATTGACAACGCAATAACTGAGTTTGCAAATTTCATAATGCCTCCATGCAATTTTTGAAAATTAAGAATTCTTACAGCCATGGTAACAAACCTATTTCACCCTGTCAAAACTAATCTTGTGTTGCGTGAAATGAACAGACTGGGTTGCAATACTTACATTTGCGTCGAAGCTGACCCTGCCTGACACCGCAACCGCTCCTTTGGACGACAACTCCGGATCGTACTCTCCCTCATACAATCTGGTCAATATAACCACTCTTTCTTTGGATGCGGTTTTAACTTCCTCGACACGAATATTTTTTTCACTGGTGACGTCAAATTCAATATGCATGATGGCGTCTTCTGGAATATTTATTCCTCGCAAAAAAGCATGGCTATAAGGCTCCATTCCTGAAGGAGCGGACCACGTCCGAGATCTCATCTCGGTGAAATCGCCCAACTCAATAAACGTCGGAATGACCCGTTCAGACCACGTTTCAGCCTCTCGTAAATGGTGCCCATCGGCCCTAGAACCGGCCCTAGAACCAACGAATAGCCGAGACGCTCCAAAATCTGCAAATTCATTTTTTAGGTTATCACCACCTCCGACCATCGATCGCATGACGTCAAAAAAATCGGGCTCATTATTCATCTCAGTCTGCACGGTGCCTTCCCAAAGTTTCCGAATAGCAGAGCCATTGCCCTGTCCGAATTTTTCGTCAAAGTACTGATACCACATGCCTGCGCCGTACTGATAAGGATCCGCTAAACTAATATGATCGATGCCTTGGCTCGGCGTTTTATTATAGTAAGCGTAATAGCGGCTGTAAAAATTTTCGTCGTCAAAAACATGGTCTGTCACCCAAACAGCCGTGGCCTCCATAAATCCAGGGTGCTCAAACCAATCATAGGCCATTTGTGAGAGGTGAAAAAATTCGTGCGCCACCACACCTCGAATGTAAACATCGGTCAACAGATCTGCAATGACCAGATAGCCCACAGCATCTGTTTCCGGCGTCTTATCATCAAATCCGCTAAAGCCGGTGTACCCCCCGACACCAGCCATTAGGTCGTCTCTAATATAAATATCAATTCGGGGGTCGACGTCACCTCGTTGCAGGTCTCCCCCAATTTCATCGGGCCGTGGCGCGCGAAACCCTAAATGCTCCACAATTTCTTCCCACGATTTGTCGGCGTAGGCTAGTATTCTGGTTGCATACTCTAGTTTGGTTGAATTCATTGCGTGCACCACCAATGGATAGCGACTCGAAGAAATGCTGAATTCAAACGCCGGTCTAACGCCTGTAAAAGAACCCAATAATTTTTTATTTAGAGGCGCTAAAGCGCCAGGCCACTTAGTCCCACATGCAGGAAAATCTGTGGTTGGGGACTCCGCAGTATCAGCGGTCAACCTGCTTAATTCCCTAAACTTGTTATCCGCCGCAACAGGACGTTTAACTCCGCATGCCACGGTCAAACAAATAGATGCGAAGAAAACGGCTTGGGTCGGAGTCATTTAATTCCCTATTCATATAATCTTGGTTTTCGATTTAAAATGAGTCTAACTAGCCGCAGAACAGAGGACAACGAAAAACGCGAGGTCTACCAAGCCCCCCCTTAGCACCGATTAACATGCTAATAATACACATATTTATTTAATCCAAGCTGGGCCTCCTCGTTTTACGTTGACTAGCAGTCCGTTTTTCAATAGAAACCACCTCTTAGACTATGTTATTAAGGTTAATTCAAGGTTCATTCAAGGTTCATTCATTAGATTAAAACTTGCCGCCAGCCATAACCATTCCTACAGGACAATTAATTTATGATATCCAACATTCGCGGTCTGACCTTTGACGATGTAATGCTGGTCCCCGGCTACAACGGCATTCGCTCCCGCCAAGACGTGACGACGACTGTGACGGTAGCTGGGCGTAGTTTTGAAATCCCAGTCATCAGCGCCAACATGGATACCATCACTGGAGAATCCATGGCGAATGCCATCACCGGCTTTGGCGGCATGGCGATTCTTCATCGTTTCATGACGATAGATGACAACGTTGCGGTGTTTAAGCGTCTAAAGAATCCACAAAAAACTGGCATTAGTATTGGCATCGGAGACGAAGCCATGCCGCGTGCCGAAGCCTTAGTTGGCGCAGGCGCCGAAATTATTTGCGTCGACGTGGCTCACGGTCACAGCAAAGAAGTCAACCGCACGATTCGCCAACTTCGCGAAGCATTTGGCGGCAACATCCTAATCATCGCCGGCAACGTAGCCACGTACGCAGGCGCAGACTACCTTGCAGCGGCAGGTGCTGACGTCATAAAAGTTGGAATTGGTCCAGGCTCAGTTTGTTCAACACGTATGAAAACAGGTTTTGGTGTTCCACAGCTTACGGCTATTCAAGAATGCCAAAAAGTAGACCGCTGCATCGTTGCCGATGGTGGCATTCGTACTCCTGGCGACGCCGTTAAGGCACTTGCCGCGGGAGCCGACTTTATAATGATGGGCGGCATGCTATCGGGAACCGATGAAACGCCTGGGGAAACTACCACACGAAAAAATTCAGAGGGCCTTGAAACCAAGTACAAAAGTTTTCGTGGAATGGCTTCTCGCGAAGCCCAGGAAGATTTCATGGGCGGCATGGCAGAATGGAAGGCTGCGGAAGGAGTCGCCCTTGAGGTGCTTGCAAAGGGCCCCGTACGCAGCGTGATTCTGGATTTGATGGGCGGCATCCGCTCGGGCTTAACCTATTGCGGTGCGCTCAATATTAAACAATTACAGCGCAAGGCACAGTTTATGGAAATTAGTCCCGCAGGCTTTCATGAAGGCACACCCCACGCTAACGGCCGCTTGACTCGTTAGACCTTCAATTTTTCAATCAAAGGAAACTCAACATGACTCCAAACGTTAAACTGCCGGCCCTAGAACTGCTCGACACGATGCACTCGTTTCCCGGGCCGTTTGTCTTTAAAATCATTGGCGATGCCCATGATGATTTCGTTGGCGACACCTTGACGTTGGCCATGTCGCCACTTCACCATAGTCGAGACGTAAACTACACATCCCGCACAACCTCTGGGGGCCGCCACACGGCTGTAACCCTAACGATTCAAATTGAATCCGCCCATGAGGTGCACCTTGTCTATGAAAAATTGCTGACGATGACTGGGCTAAAGCTTTTGTTCTAGGATGAGTACGACTTCCGGCAAGAAGAAAAAAATGAATCTCGCCTATGAGTGGTCCGCTCCTGAGACCCAAGTCCCATTAGAATCCAAGAACTCGAAGCGTCCAAGCATCACCCATGAGCTCTTTGACCGCTGCCCGCACCGGAGCACCGTCAGCCGCAGTCTGAAAATTTTGCATTTTCGCCCACGCCTTTGAAGGGCCCCATAAGGGCTCTTTTTTGCCTTCGTTGTACCATTTTGAGCTTTGTTCCATGATCATGGCAAAGTTTGCTTTAAACTGTTTGTTATTTTTCAAATAGTCCGGGTCAATATTCTTAATCGACAAGATTGAAGCAGAACAGAAATACATAAAGTCAACGACACCTTCAATCGGATCTGAATTCTGCGAGGGATCCCATTGACCTGATTTTTTAGATTCAACGGCCGAGCGCGTTGTTGCGACATAAGCATTCCACTCATCAAAGATATAGAGTGTGTTGGTCCAGCTATTAGTCTGCGTAACCAAGTAGAGATCATATCGGCTTTGTGCGAGAGCGCGAAAGCTCGCCCCGATATGATTTTTCACATCTTTTAGATTTTCCTTTGGCTCGAGCACATACATTCCTTTACCTTGTTCAAAGTAGAAAAAAGCGTCGCTTGCCGGTGTTTTGTTACGCATTACACTGTGCAATCCATGAAGAGTTTCGTGGGCGTGCGTGGACAAACCCCCTTGAAAATCGCGACTAGCAACCGGCGTATGACTCATGACGTCTTGGTAAAAAATTGAACCGTAGTTGTTTCCAGTAAATGCGTACGTCTCCACGTCAGACAATTGTGCATCCACGCGCCAATCGTAATCTCCGGCCGGTAGTTGTGGCTTGTCAGGATTCGGCCCCCCGTCTGACGGTACAGAAATGGCTTGGTCATCGATTCTTAAATCAGACTTACCATCGCCAGTCACGTGCAACACTATATTTACTAATATTTTAGGAACGTAAGTTTTGGCGGCTTCGATCATCGTGCGAATGCCGTCGCTGTCATTTGTTAAATATATTTTTTCCAACTTAGTGCCCGCTGTATCCAATTTGCCAAAAGAAAGAACGAACGTGTAATCACACCCCTGTGCCAGCTTTTCGTTCACTGCAGAGAGCCCCGCTGCATCGACCGGCTTGGCTACTGGCTCAATTTTCGTTCCCGTCACCCCTGCGGCACAGCGGCTTGGAGTGACAGCAAAGCTAGAGCCAGTAATTTTACCGGGCCCAATTAGGGATTTTATTTTGTCTGGCAACGGCATTTCAATCGACGAAACGTGCGAATTATTATGATAATTATTTCCGCCTACGCCGGTTGTTCGACAGGCCACAAAGAGGCTGGTTGCACACAATAAATGGACCACAGAAGTCTGAATAACTGTTGGCATGGCTGTCTTCCTCAAAATTAATAAACGGCATTAAATACGATTATACCATTAAACGAGCAAGTTCCATGCCAGCCCAAGGCTTTACGTAACCAATCGAAAAAACAACTATTTACGCCCTAATCTCACCTCCAAAATTGTCTAAAGAAATGACACCGACCAAAAAATGCGTACCCGAGAACGGCTTGCGAAGTAGGTGCCCACCTGCCGACAGGCCCTGCATTAGCCGCTTGCACGATTAAGCTTTATGACTGTTTTTTTCCATTTTCCAAAATCGTCCGCTCATGTTTTTTGGAATCCATCCGAGACGGTAATCAACGACGGATAGCCCGGCGTTGTATGTCACAGACCTTCACAAGGAGTTGGACCATGTCAAATAAAACTGAAGAAGTAAAAACCGAAAAGGCCGTCAAAGGTAAAAAACCAGGGGCGGGAGAAGGCAAAAAACCAGCAGAGCATCATGCCAGAGCAACTACAAAGTCAAAATGGTCTCTTGAACGATGCGAAAAGTACGCACACCGATTCCAAAACGAAGCCGCTTGGGAAAATGGAAACCCTTCCAGCTACAAAGCCGCAAAAGCCCATGGATGGGTCGCTCAATGCATGGGCCAACCCCAAAAAACTAATCGTAAAGCAAGTTAATCTCACGCAAAAAAACGAGTGTCAGAGGCTGGTCTCTGGCGCGAGAGCGCCAGCGACGGTCCTCGGCGCAGTGAGGGATCTCGGTTAAAATAGCACATTTCAACAGCGTGAGACCTTAGGCTGCGAAAACTATTCCTTTTTGCTTGGCGCTGATAAGGAATGAGTTTTTATCATTCGATTTGAATAAGGCATCTTCAGGTGTGACAAGTCCGTCTGCAATAAGCTTGAATAGAGCTTCGTTTAATAGCTGATTGCCGTCGGCCTTGTTGGTCATCATGTGATTCGCTAAATTTTGAATTTTTCCTTCACGAATAATCGCAGATACGGCATCATTACAAATTAAAATCTCATGGGCTGCCACTCGCCCTCCGCCTTTTTTCTTTAACAGAGTTTGGGCCACAACTCCCTTCAAAGAGCTCGAAAGCATAGTCCGAATTTGGGCCTGACGGTCTGCTGGAAATTGATCGATCATACGATCAACTGTCGACATGGCTGTAGTCGTGTGCAGGGTTCCAAATACCAAGTGGCCAGTTTCTGCTGTTTCGATCGCAATGGCGATCGTCTCAAGGTCTCGCAATTCACCGATTAAAACGACGTCCGGGTCTTCGCGCAGCGCGGCCTTCAAGGCACGGCCAAACGACCCTGTGTGCTTTCGCACCTCGCGTTGATTGACTAGGCACATTTTTTGAGGATGAACAAACTCGATAGGATCTTCGATCGTCAAAATATGCTCTTTCCTAGTTAAGTTGATAAGGTCTAGCATGGCAGCAAGGGTCGTTGATTTCCCACTTCCCGTTGGGCCAGTAACGAGGACCAGCCCTTTACTCAAGTGGCATAATTTGGTGATCGCCGACGAAAGTCCTAGTTTCTCCGCACTTAGGATATTTGCAGGAATGTGCCGCAAGACGGCTCCCACGCCGTTACGATCACGGTATACGTTTACCCTAAACCTTCCGATTCCCATTAACTCGTAGGCATAGTCAGTATCCTGAATCTCCAAGAATTCTTTGTGATTTCGCTTTGGAAAAGTCGGGAGCAAAAACCTAGACATCATATCAGATGTGATCACTTCGTCGCTATTGCGAGTAATTTCTCCATGAATCCTCAATATTATCGGCTGGCCGATGGTTAGATGAAGATCCGATGCATTTAGCTTAACCATTTCCTTCAAAAGGTCATCTATCGGATTGTCGCCGTTGCTGCTTTGTCCCTCACCCGCAACCTCGTTACTGAAGTTTATTTCGGCCACCTCATCAGGCGAGGGTAAAACCACCATTGGAGCATGCATTCTTGGCGGAGCAATGTGTTCCCTTTGTGGTATTGGCAGCGGCACTGCTTGAGCTGCCAAAGCTGCAGGTGCGGATTGGGGGCGGGGCGCGCTCGCCACCCGAAACATGCCTTCTTCCGCGACCGGTGCTGCGGCGGGGCGAACACTTGATGCAGGAGCTGGCGCAACTGGTATTTCTGGTATCGGCATCGCTGGAATCGGAATCGCCATCGCAGGTCTTGCTGGAATCGCCATCGCAGGTATTGCTGAAATCGCCATCGCAGGTATTGGTGGAATCGAAATCACTGCTACTGGCGCTGCAGGATTTGCCTGCGAAGGGACCGATAAACTGGGAATACTTATGGCGACTGGAAAAACCTGCGGTGCTACGGCAGGTGGTGCTTGTCGCGATTTTTGTTCTAGGATATCAGATTGAAACATCGTCCCGCTGCTTGGAAAATAGAAGTCGATCCGTAGCTGCCCATCAGCGCGACTACGCATTAGCAGAACTCCCGGTCCACCGATATTCAAACTCCCATCCAAGACCTCAGAGGGGGAGGAAAACCACCGGCCAGGCATCGTCGCATTAATTATCTCTCTGAGCTGCTCGCTCGTCATATCCGCACCACCGTCGCCCTCGATAGTTTGATTAGGAAGCATAATCTGAGGTGGCCCGCCCGCGATTAATCGAACACACTGTGCTTGTTTCGAAATCGCTAAATTTAGACAGCTCTTCAATCGTTCCATTAGATCACCTTTTGATAAGTCCACCACCAAATTACGTAGGGAGTTCGGAAGACTTTGACTCGACTTTAGTATTAAAAACAGTATTGGAAAAATACTCATAAAAATCAGTATGTTGTAGATATTATTATTTTTAAATAGGACATAGAATTTCATGCTTCTAGCCATTTTGACCGAGAGTAAGACTCAATTGTACGCAAACTTTATGGAGCGCCGTCTATGTGTCATTCAATTTCTCATGACCTTAAATTTTTGGCAGGGATGCGACGAATAAGACTGGCCATTGTTCGCAACACCATTTGCAACATGATGCTCAGCACACTTTTGAGCCTTGGACTGGCAACGGTCTTCGCATCTCCGCTTTACGCAGCACCCGATAAATTTAAGCCAATTTTGCCTTTACCATTATCTTGGACCCCCGTGCGGGTAGACCTCAACAATTCGAACACTAAAAATGTTTTTCAAAACAAACCTGCAAGTGACAAATCTGTCATAGCGTTTAAGGAGTCAATAAAAAAATTGTCACAGAATCTCAGCGCTTCTGACCAAGCTAGAGAAATTAACGCACTGCGCTTCTCGGCCACAAAACTGGGTGCTAAGGCTAAACTTCTTGCCGAATTGATCGCCGCGCAACTGTCGTCCGGAATGACTGGCTCTGGTGCAAAAAAAGGGGGAAGTACCGGCAATTGGCGTGGGTACCTTTTATCCGCCTGCAACACGGCTTCAAAACTTGATGACTCCACCCACGAAAAAACAGCCCTGTTCGCGATTGCACTTTGGCGCCGCACCGAAGGGAATTCTGCTAGCTGGATGACGCCACCGATTGACGCGAAGGCTCAAAGACAGTTCAAATTTTTCATGGCCGTCGTCGAGCGCCAAGCCTTGGAGCAGTGGGATAAAGGGCAACCGGTCCGGGCCTTAAAAATCTATCGTTCTCTGGCCACAACAAACGACGGTACGAATTCCGGGGGAGCCCTTGATCTTCGAATTCTTGAACTAGAAAGATCGATCTATAACAATCAAGGTCTAAACTCAAGCAGTGTCCGCCATTGGCAAGGAGCCTTGATTACAATGTCCAACAAATATGTAAGCGAGCACGCACTCGGAGACGGCAATGAGGGAAAAGTCCAAGTAGTTTCGGCCACTATTGCAGCGATGCACCGAACACTTATTAGAAGTCTGATCGCGGCAGCGTCCCCTGCGAAGGCCGCCGATTCGGTCCGCAACGCGACTATTGCAGCCATTGACCTGTACCTTGGCACGAATATTTCGGCGACCGAGAAGTGGCAAATTAGGGAGTCAAAGGGCAACATTGAATTCAACGGAAAAATGCATAAAGCAGCCGTGAGAACATTTTCTGAGCTGGCCTCCGAGGCCAAAGGAAATGATGCCACCAAATACTGGAAACTTGCGATCCGCAGTCAATTAATCCTCGCTAGTTGGCCAGCTGACGTGCCTTGGGATGGAACGCCAAATGGCGACATACCTCAGCGTGAGGGCCTCCTGGACCTGTATAAAAAATTTGAAGGTACACCTGCCTACGACTGGCCTGTGGCTGGTCACATCGGACTTCTTCTTATCGCGAATTCTAGGGCGGATGACGCCTACAAACTTTGGACCGATCGTTTGCAGAAGGTTCCTGCCGGAACCCATCCAGCTCATGCTGCAGGGCTAATGGCGAACACATTTATTTCTGCCAAAAATTGGGGGAGCCTAGAGAATCTTGCCCGCATTATGACTAAACAAAATATTACGGGTACACACCTAAAGGCCACTTATAAGCCTCACGACGTCTTGGGCCTCGCAGTTTTGGAAACAGGGCTTCAGAGCCTTGCTGCGAGAGATTTCAAAACATCGATTATTAAGCTAAAAGAATACGTGGATGGATGGATCGGCGAGTACAGGCACAATGAAGGATTGTTCCATATAGCGTTAGCTTATGAGGGGGACAGGCAATTTCGTACCTCTGTTCTGACTCTGGAAACATTTGTAAAAAAATATCCTTCAAGTAAATGGTTTCACGACGCCCTAATAACCGGTGGAAATTTAACTATGGGTCTTGCGTGGGACGAGCATGTGATCTTTTTTCTCGAGATCCAAATCAAAACATTTCCTCGCAATGAAAAGGCCATCGCCTCCGAACAAACACTGGCTGATTTGTATATGGGACGTGGGATTTATGACTCGGCCCTACGAATTATGTCCACGCAATTAGCAAATTCTGCAATTTCTCAGGAGACGCGGTTGGACATTGCTCGCAGAATGATCGACACGGCCGAAAGGTACGCCTCACCCCAAAAGGCCATTTTGCTCTCTAGTAAATTGCTTACCACTTTCAAGAATGATCCAGTGATTGCTGCCATGAGTTTAGCCTTGAAAGCACGCCTTCTAGCCGACTCTGGAAATGTTTCGGGAATTTTGGCTCTCGAAAAATCTGCGTCTCGCTTGGATTTAACATTGCCTCAGGTGGCGGATGCGGTTAGCGAGGTGAAATTTCTAGTGGCCCAGACTCTAGCCAAAGGAAAATTTGATGAAGAGGTCTTCAGCTTAGCCTCTAAGAATCCAAAAGCAGATCTTGAAAGCGGTTACGCGCTATACTCTAATATCATCACCGCCTATAATGCTGCCTGCCTCACGGTTCGGACTAGCTGGTGCGGCCCTGCTCTGCACCGTTCTGCCGCCGTCGGAGATCTATTCGTGACTGCGTACACTAACCTTACAATTCCTGAAACTTTAGCTCCTGAGGTCGTAAAGGACTTTACAACTAGGAAAACGGCCATTCTAGATTCCGCAAATAGTGCGTCCCTTGCGGCCGACGAAAAATCCGTTGAGCTTGCACGGCTGGGCTCCTCAAATCCAGATTGGACGTCTGCAATTTTGCTACAATCTGGTCGAGATGCGAGTGCCGAATCGTTCACCCGGGAGACTGCTAATCACTATATTCAGTGGCATACAAAATAAATGACAGGGAGGACCAGACTATGAATGAATATGAGCATCCTTTGAATTCGACTGAGCGGTTGTCTATCACGATCAAACAAAAGAAAAATACGCTCACGGCCATCTGCGTCCTTTTCGCTGTTTCGCTTACCGCTTGCGCAACAAGAAATGGTGGGCTGCAGAATCCGAAAGCGGTAACCGTCGAAGCCGCCACCGCTCCGTCAGTCCTCGCACCCAAAGAGCTCATTATGATTGCAACCGGCGAAAAATCACCGCTTCTGCCCGAGGCCGGAAGTTTTAATTGGGTGGAAATGAGCGAATCAACTGCGTCAAACAGAGACAAACTTTACGGCCTCCTAGCCATCGGCGAATCCGAGGCGGCCATCGACGAGGCGCACAAATTACTGGAGATTCAGCCCGGGGATGCCAATGTGATCTTGGCCCTCGGCGTTGCATTTGGCATCAAACACAATTACGAGATGGCCGGCTACTATGGTGATATTGTTTTAAAACTGAAGCCAGAAAACAGTGATGCCATGAATTTGATTGGGCTCAGAATTATGATGGCTTCAGGTAATCGACGAGTCGATTACGAGGACGCCATGGCTTGGTTTCGAAAGTCTTCCGACAACGACAATACCCATGTGGCGGGACTTCTCAACATGGGTTACCTCCAATTAGACTTAGGCGATGCACAGACTGCTGTGGAATCGTTTGGCCTCGCCTCAAGCCGTTGTGGCAAATGCTCCACCGCACAATTTGGGCTAGGGCTTGCCGCAGCTAGGAGCGCAAACTGGAGTGCGGCAAAAAGTGCCTTTGAAGGGATTTTATCTCAAGACAAAACCCGTGCAGATGCACAATACCAACTGGCACTGGTGCATAAAAATGGGACTGGCGACCGAAACCACGCTATTTCTCTGCTGCAAGGAATCGTCAGCGATGAGGATGGACGATTTCAAAAATCTGTGACGATCAAGCGAGTGGCAAATGTTACACTTCGACAGTTAAAGGCAACGGATCGCGACGGTGCCTTTCCAAGTGAAGGATCAAAACATAATTGAAGCCACTATTTCTTCACTTCATCTGCGCTGACTTTAATCCGTTTAATCACCGGTCTTTTTTGAATATGTTTCATCGATATTTTTGCGTAATGAACGACCCCAGAAGCTCCATCTACCACACCAATCCGGACGCCCATCAGCTCTTCCCCCTCAAATCCCGGCTTGCGCACAGTAACCGAGGTCTTAACAACTGTTTTCAACTGGTAAGCATCCCCGATTTTAGGATTATTCGGTGTTCCGTCAGGGGCAAGCTTCATCTCCTTGTGACTCGGCATGAACATAATTCCGGTTGTTCCCCGTTGAACGTATTCTCCGATGACCCAGAGTTTTCCAGATTTTTTTTCTGCGCCGTGCACCTGAGTTAGCGTGACGATGATATAATCCTCGCCCTCCCCACCTTTGTAGTTAACGTCGCTCACCATCACATCATTTTCAGCTTGCATGATCCCAGGAAAGTCCGGTCGCTCCTTTACCGGTGCCTTGACAGGGGCAGGGGGGGCATTCGTGCCTGCGCCTGTCGCCGTTTTCGATGGCGTGGTAGTTGCCACGGTCTGTCCTTCATGACCCCCTGCCAAATTCCCATCATTCGCTGACGAGCCTGTCTTCAAATTAACTAGGGGCTTGCCGTTTGCTGAGCTGGCGTTTTGCGAGTTTTCACTTGGCAGCATTTTGGGATCCTTTCCATCAAGCGTAGCAGAGCCCACGGAAACGTCTGAATTTGCGGTTCCGGAATTTGCGGTTCCGGAATTTGCGGTTCCGGAATTTGGAATGTTAGGTTTTGACGACGAATGATCGTTGCTTGACGCGCCTGTTTGTTCTCTGCCACCAGCCTCCGGACTTTCCAGATTCGGTTTTCTTAGTAAGATGACTCCGAGCACGACCGTGCCAAGAACGACACCGACAATGATTTTTAACTTTCTTGAATTGCCCATCCGCCCTTGCCCCCTTCAAATTATTTATTGCCAGTATAGTTTTCCACTAAGAGCTTCTCACTCATAGTTTCTCAGACGTTTAAAACCTCACTAAAAATCTTAATCAAAATCTTAATCAAAATCTTAATCAAAATCTTAATCAAAAATCATCATCCGGTTCGGCCTCAGGGTCAAGGTGCATTAAAACATCCACCCCTGGTATTTCTTTCTTCAACAGTGCTTCGATTCGGTCGCCGATTTCATGAGCCTGAATTAGCGGCATAATATTTGGTAGCTTTAAGTGAAAATCGACAAAATGAGAAGGGCCCAAAGTCCTAGTTCGCAACCTATGTATTCCTTGCACCTCGAGAATACCGCAATTTGCGATCAATTGCTCGACCCGAGCACGAAGTTTGGGGTCAAATTCGGTATTCATAATATCTCGAACGCAGTCGCGAACCAGTGGGTAGGCCGTTTTCAAAAGAATTAGACCCACTGTCATACCAGCAATAACGTCTGCCCATGGTGTTTTCCACCACCATGCGCAACCAACTCCAACGAACGTAACCAAATTTTGAAGGACGTCACCAGAATAATGGGCGTGGTCGGCATTGAGGCTGAGGCTCCTCGAATCGCTGGCGACCGCCTCTTTTTTTGATTTATTTAATATTTGCGATATCACAGCCGCCGCTATCGTCGAAAACAACATGACAGCCAAAGCTGCGGGCAAACGTTCCACGGTCAAATTTTCGAAGCCTTTGGGTGAAAAAACACGGTCCAAGGATTGAAATAAAATGAGCACTCCGGAGCCTGCAATTAGAACACTTTGAGCCAAGGCAGCAATGACCTCAAACCCGCCATGCCCATAGGGATGCTTTCGATCCGCCCGCTCTTTGGCGGCCACTGAAACCTTGAAATTTACAAATGACAAGAGAGTATCAACGAGCGAATCAAGAAAACTAGCAAGCACCGCAATCGAGCCCGTCGACGCGAAAGCTCCGCCTTTAAATAGCGTAAGAACTCCACTTATGATTGCTGCCCACCTTAATGATTTCACTGGCGCTACTTCCTGTAATACGTCGTTCGATTGCTCAACCGAGCAAAGCATAGCATATTTGAACCTCTGCTCAAAATGCACAATTTGGAGTTTCCTAATAAACGTAGTAGACTTTCAATTGGCAGCAGGAGGTCCACCATGAAATACCTGATTAGTGTTGCAGTCCGTCCCCGAGCAAGGGCTTTAGCAGCATTGCTCATTTGCACGACCTTCGCCTCTCGGGCCTTCGGAAGTACAAACGAAATGGGCTTCACCTATCGCTACGAAACAGCGAAATCACCCGTCAATTATTTTTCCAATCATGAGCTACAATTGACGTATTTGCGGCCATTCAGTTTTCTTTGGGCTGGTTTTGATCTGAAGTACGGAAACAATCATTCCGCCAATAACATCCATTCAAGTATTTTTGAAATCGGAGGCCTCGCAAAATATTGGATTGTCGATCCAGGTCCCAGTGTGGGATTCAACATTTTTTCTGGCCTAGCTATCGGCAAGGAAAACACAGGAACTGACCCCGTCACCACGACAACTATTATAATAGGACCCGAGCTAGCTTGGTTTATTTCGGAAGGAGTCGCCATTAGCACGAGAATTCAATATTCGACGCGCCGTGCCGGCCCGACGTATACAGGCCTTGGCTTATATTCGGGACTTTCCTTATTCTTCTAAAATCATTGGCTAAAATTGTTTTTAAGGCCCACTCTTTTCATTAGTGTGCCACGAACCAGCCGCGACCGATGATCAGACGGCGATCACGGTGCCCATCGACTTCAAATTCCTTGGAATCGACTACGTTCACTGATCCGCTCCAGTGGTCTTCACGCCAGTGCGTTTTTTCTGCAAAAATAACTACGGGACATCCCTCCACCCGTGCCCGTGGTCGGAAGTGGTAATACGACTGATGCTCTAGGTCTAACGTCTCAACAACGGGATGCCCCGGCATATTAGCGGCTACTTGCGCAACAGTAAACCATCTTGGCGCAGCAAACACTAGTCCTCTGTCGCACGACTTGGATGCAGGATTGAAAAGGCCTTGGGATCTAGTTATCCAAGAAACATCTTTGATATAGGCCAACAACTCAGGCTGTCTCGCCGCGCTGTCCCACAGTGTCAATTCGCCGAGGCCCCTTGGACGGTCTCCTGTCCAACGAAGCACGGCTCGACGCCCTGCGCTAGAACACAGGACTACCGGAACTAGAAGGCACATAACAAGTCCATACACTACAACCATGGCTCGCATTTTTCGAGACTCTGCCAACCACGGGACAATCAGCACGCTAAGCAACCATAAGGAAGGCATAGACCAGTGAGGTAAGGTTTGAGTCGTAAATGAAAACCCTTTGAGCACGGCTAACATGGGCAACGCAGACCAAAGAATGATGGATGTGTCATAAGGCGATTTTTTATTTCTAGATTGCCACGCTGTCCAAAGCCCGCCAATTAGAATTGGGCCCAGGAATACGATCTCGCCTACTAAAACTTTCAAGGGACGCAGAAAATTAAAGCCCCCACCAGATAGGCCTCGGGTTCCCTGATAGCGAAAAGACGCCCAATCATTCGTTGCGTTCCATATGATAACCGGTGAAATGCTGACCAGTCCCATAACTAATACGCAACCCCAAAACCTAAACTCGCGGTCTAAAGTATCTCTCCGCTTCCAGAATAACCAGGTAAGTAGGCCGCCGCCAATGAAGACCGCGTGATATTTACTCAGTCCAGCCAAACCGAGAATCAGTCCTAGAATTAAACCAATCCACCACGGCAAAAAGTCTCTTCTTGAAATGGCCATGACCAGCCAGACGGCCATGGTCGTAAACAATGTCAAACCAGCATCAGGCATGGCCATAAAGCCACCAAGAGAAAACACCGGTACGAGTTGAGACAACAGTAAAACACTTCTTGACTCAAGGTTTGTCAAAACGCGTCTGGTCAACCGCACGGTCAAAGCCCCAAACATCAGAGTTGTGGCAACATGCAAAAATGGGATTAAAAATCGTCCTTGAAGCGGCCCATCGGCCCAAGTAAATACCGCCAATCTCGATAGCAAAGTGAGCCAAGAGATGAAAGGGGGATGGTCAAAATAGCTTGCCTGCGGTGCCCTGCCCCAATCCCAGTAATAAGCTTCATCATTGCCAAACGGAATTTGTGCTGCCGCGAAAAGCCTGAACAACAGCATTGCTAAAATTATCGGCCACCACCAGCGTGACGTTGCCGCAGAAAAAACGTCCCCTTTGAGGGCTTGCCAAAGTTTAATGGTGCCGTTGACGTTGTTCCAATTCGGGCGCCAACCTCGTGAAATACAGAGTGAGCGTAGGGATTGGTCAGAATGTGGAAGCACCCAATGCCCAGCCACGGCCGCGGCAGGTCTCAGCATGAAATCACGTTGTAGCATATGCGAATGGGGAACTGTTAGGTTTGCGGACGTCGACTCAATGGACTCCCCGCTTTCGTTTCTAATCAGCAAAACGTCAAGATCAATAGCCCGGTTACCCCAGCGCACGTCACGAACTCGCCCAAGCGAATTTTCAACATCAAGCAATAATCGCATGAAATCATCAGGCGCAATATCGCCTTCACAAACAAACGCTCCGTTGAGAAAAACTTGATCTGCGGCTCCGATCGGTGCTGTCTCCACCAATTCTGAGGTTGCGCCGATAATGATTCCTCGTTGGGCAAGAGCGCTATAGGCGCGGTTGACTGTTTCCAGGCGATTGCCAAGATTACTTCCAACCGCAACTAAATAACTAAACTTTGCCACAGGTCAATTTCACAATCCGTTGGGATGATTTTTAAAGTCTACTACGCCAGATTCACGCACAAGTGCTAAGGCCTTCCCATATTGCCCGAGCAAGCGTAAGCAGTATTCAAATCTTGCCCGCATAAACGTATCGTCCGCCGACTGGCTCACGTCACCGTTTAACACATGCTCGGCGTTACGGACCACCATGTGATCTGGAATCCAATTCAAACGTGAGTTTTTATATGAGCTCATGCGCAACTCGACGACCGGATAACTTCCCCCTAGTCCGCTTGATACGCCAACAATTAAGCCTGGCTTATGCCCAAGTTCGTCACGTCCTGCCAACAAAAAGAAATTCTTTAATGCTGCGGGCACCATGCCCGAATACTCGGGAGCCATCACTACGAATGCGTCACAACTCTTCAATTGAGCAGCCATGGGCCCCCAAACAACTTTCCATGCGTCGTCACCCCTCCAAACACCCTCGTCCCAAAGAGGGAGCGGCTTTTTTGAAAGGTCAACTGTGTAAAACTGTGATGAAGCATCGATGGCTGTTAACACTTTTTGGGCGTAGCTACCGATCTTAGCGCTTTGACTTTGAGCTCTATGGCTGCCAATAATAATTCCGTACTTCATGATGAATGGCCTATTTTCTTAATGCCGAGAAAGTCACGAGCAAATGTTGTTGCAAAACGAACCCCAAAACCAGTTTCATCAGAGGCTACATGGGCCAACCCTCCGGAATTTTCAATCGCTGATAAATCAACATGAACCCATGGCGATTTTTCGCCCGCAAAATGCATTAGGAGTTGGGCGGCTTCAATGTGATCGACGCCCCCCTTCTCGCGGCACTGTTTATAATCGGCAGAAGTACTTTCCAGGCATGAGGCAAAATCTTTGTCCATAGGAAACGGCCACACTCTTTCGCCACTTAATTTCCCTGCTGTAATGAGGGCTTCGTGAAGTTCTTCGCGATTGGTAAATACGCCCGAATAGGTCGTCCCAATTGCGCGAACGCAAGCACCGGTCAATGTCGCAAAGTCCATTATTAGAGTAGGCTCCGCCAAGGATGCGTAGTGAAGCGTATCGGCAAGAACCATTCGGCCCTCGGCATCCGTATCGATAATTTCAAGGGTCGTGCCCTTCATTGAGACAATCACGTCGTTTGGTTTATAACCTTGAGGCCCGATCATGTTATCGGCAATGGCGAGGTAAGCGGTCACCTTCACCGGCCATTCCTCTAAGCTTGCGACGTTTAAGACACCAAGCGCCACAGCACTTCCCGCCATGTCGCCATGCATTCCCAACATATAAGCCGATTGTTTTAGAGAGTGTCCTCCAGTATCAAACACGATGCCTTTGCCGACCAGCGCCAGATGCTTTAATGATTTAGCTTTAGGGGTGTACGACAACTCGATAATTCCGTAGTCCTTATGCTCCGACGCGTTAACCACGGCCAGGAATGCGCCAGCTCTCATCTTGGTGAGGGCGTCATGATCATGATGTTTGAACGACCATTTTTGATCTTTAGCAAAACTTTTAAGGAACTGAACATAGCTTTTGCAGGTCAAATCATTGCCAGCTCGTTTAGCGAGCCACCGTACCAAATTTGTGCCGGAAGCGGTGGTATGAAACGCACGGTCGACGACTAATTCGACGACATCCACTTTAGCTTTTGGAACGACAATCGCCATGGATAAGGATTGCTCGCCATCCGCCTTGGCTTTGTCGCCTTGCGCGGTGGTTTTATCTTTCGATTCTGTTTTATATTTTGGGAATTTATAGAGGCACGCCGCAGCGACAGATACAAAGACATCGGCCAACGCCTCTATTTTACTTCCAGCATGAGACAAATCAACGGCTAGCCGCTTTACCTTAACATCAAACGCGGCCCCGCCTAAGACCTTTCGAACCGATGCCAAACATTCAAAAACACCCGCCTTTGGATCTATACAAAGAATCGTTTTGCGAGTTCCATCAGGCGAATCAAACGAAAGGCTAGCCCATTGCTTGATCTCAAAATCTCGTTTTCTGGCCACTGATGAAAAATCGGTTTTTAACCACGGGGGCAATTTACCTAAAACCACGTCGAGTTTAACGGCATCCTTGCCATCCACAAGCAGTACAAACAACATTCCATCCGCATTCATATCATTAACTGACGTCGAAACGTCGACCACTAGTGAGACTGGTTTCATCAAAAATTATCCTTAATCTATATTGCCTCGGGGAGGCCGTTGGCAGGCACGATTGCCCCCGCTTGCTTAGGCACCGTTTTATAACCCCTTTCCATGGGTTTCGCAACTCGTCATTGGGGGGTGTAAACTCCGTTTCAGCTCATTATTTTCGCAAGTATTACAAATAGTTACCGAAATTCCACAAACACGCCTAAAGTTTTGATTTAACGCCCCCGATGAGTGTAAATCAAGCAGCGAGTCACTTTTAGGAAAGGGTCCTTTCATGTTATTTTTAAAACTACAGATCACACCAGCGCTCAAGGGAATTCTTTGTGTGACAGCTATCGCCACTATGCTATCGGCTTGTGGCGGCGGTCTATTTTTTACTGGCAAAGCAAACACGAACAGCAGGTCTGACAAGAAAAATACAGACCAAGGATCGGGTGACAACGAAAAGGCCAGCGAGCCTGAAGTCGTCACCGGGTCTTATTTGACCTGTGAGATGTCCACTTCCGATAAAAAGACCAATCCATCCGATGAAGTTGTCGGATGCAGTGTACTTTACAAGGACCACCCAGTAGTTGCCGCAAATGGCTCCACGATTGAATTGTCTGAAACATCAACTAAAACGTCTGGAAATAATTCAACTCTTGCAATGAGAGGAAGCCAGTCGAATGCACCTGAAGAAAATGTTGCACCTGCTGGCGATAATTCCAACAGCAATCAGGTGACAACAGGGCCAACCAGCCAGGTGACAACAGGGCCAACCAGCCAGGTGACAACTGGGCCAACCGGCCAGGACCCAACAAGACTACCCGACGTGTTTACTCCAAACAAAAATCCTCAAGGCTTGTTTAGCATTCCTCGAGACACTGCGCGTTCAAAAACGTACACGGGACGTATTCTCGATAAGAACAACAAAATTATTAAAGCATTCACTTGTGATGGAAATAAATTGCCATGCACCGATCAAGGAGTTCTAATTGGCGATGGAAGTCCGATAACGGTATCGCTTGCAGGTATATGGGCTCCTGAAGCTCTTGTGAAAAGCACATCGATAGAAATCATGCTAAGACCAGGGTGCCCAGTAGATCCAAACCTAATGTGTGATGCTGCGGGGAAGTTATCGACGTCAAGTCCTGGCACTGGTATGACAAAAGCACAAAGGGAGGCCTGTCTTACGCCGTTGGAACGATTCGCTCAGAACTTCGACGTGTTTGGTTTAGGATCTAAGGCTCCAGACGCTTCCAGCATAGCCACAATTGACCGGAAGACCGAGTGCGTAGTCAAAAGAATCTCGCTTGACAGTTCGGTACCGCAGCTTATCAATCGCGGCAGCAACGGCTGTGCTGCGGCAATGGTCAAAACCAAAGATAACAGGTCAGCGAAGCATCTCATTTTTAAAATATCAGAAATGACCACAGACCTTCAGGCCCAATTGGCTAGCGCTCAATGTGCTGACTAGATTCTGCTGAAAAAGGGTAAGGGTATCCAATTCTTGAAATTTTTGTTACGCTAAACCCTCCACAATTCTGGAGGGTTTTTTATGGCGTTTAAAGATATCCTACAACATCTCGTGCAACGCAACTCAGGTTACC